>DERU01000192.1 GCA_002361095.1 Lachnospiraceae bacterium UBA3332 | reverse complement strand
GGGGCGGTTTCCTGTTTCCGGGGACACCACTGGGTGATAGAGGATTGCACCGTGGACTGGGCTAACGGCGTGGGAATCGATGTGGGGAACGAATGCTGGCACCATGAAATCCAGGAGGGACAGACGATTGGCTACAGTGTCATCCGGGGATGCACGGTCAGGGATGCGGGCGTCTGTGGGATCGCCGGGCTGTTTGCACAGCATATGTTGATTGAAGATAACCTGATAGAGGGGACAGGCTGGCAGAAAATGGAACTTTCCTGGGAGGCGGGAGGCATTAAGCTGCACAACAGTATAAACGGCCTGATCCGCCGCAATATTTTCCGGAATACCCTGCGGGCGGATCATCTTTGGCTGGACTGCGGAAATGAAAACAACCGTATTACCCACAATCTTTTTCTGGACGGGATTTGCCAGAGGGAAGCGATTTTCATTGAGTGTACGAGGGACGGCGTGAACCTGATCGACCACAATGTGATTTGGAATGTGGAAGGCCGTTTTGACGAGGCAAAAATTCCGGTTGAGCCTGGCTCCAAAGGCTGGTATAATATGAAAGAGCACGATGTGGTGAACGGCTACGGTATTTACGGGGAAGGAACGGATCATTTGCGTATAGTGGAAAACCTGATCGGGAACTGCCGCAGCGCGGGATATTTTGCAAAACCGGTATCCTTCCGTATGAACGGACTGGAACGGGGCGGCACTTCCCGGGATGCCCGGATTCTGTGCAACCTTTTTTATGATTGCCGGGAAGCGGCCATAAAGTTTCCCACGAAGGACAACGAAGCGGAGGGCAACCGGTATGTAAAGCAGATGGGGGGCTATTTGCGGATTCTGTATCCCGCGCCGCCGGTCTGCCTGCATTTGCCCGCATGGCAGGAATTTTACGGCTTTGACAGGCAGGGCCGGGAGGGCTGGTTTGACGTTGTAGTGGATACAAAGGCGCTGACGCTGCAGTTTCTGCCTGCCAAAGAAAAGCTGCCGGGGTTTTCGGACACCATTGTGCGGCGTAGGTTCGCTTACCATGTGGAAGAACTGCCCGGTCAGGACCGGGAAGCCCTGGCCTTGGCCGCAGGGGTGGACAGCAAGGTGATTTGGGACGAAAAGCAGCCGGCGCAAGCGTTTACGGAAGGGCAGGTCTATGGAATAGACCCAAGGAAAAGAAAATGACGACACTCAAAGAGATTGCCGAAATGTGCGGTGTGACCACCAGTACGGTATCCAATGTTTTAAATGGGAAACCCAAGGTGGGGGAAGCAACGAAAAAGAGGGTGCTGGAGGCGGTGGAAAAGACCGGGTATCAGCCGAACTTTTTTGCGCAGGGCATCCGCAAACTCAAAACCCGTATTATCGGGATACTGACCGAGGATTTGACGGAGGTCAAGAGCGCCGCGCCGATTATTGAGGCTGTGATGGCATACTGCGAGAGCAGGGGATACCGGACTATCCTGATCAATTTGCGGATATACGACAGATGGCAGGACACATGGTATAACGATGAAATGAAATTTCAGGAAATCGTGCAGCCTGCCATCCGGGAACTGCTTTCGATTAAAGTGGACGGAATTGTCTATGTGGCGGGACATTGTCGGCATATCAACTGCTTTGGGGAGAATTTTCCCGTTCCGGGGGTGATGGTATACGGCCTTTCGGATCATCCGCGCGTTCCTTCCATTATAATTGACGACGAAAAGGGAGGCTTTGACATGACCCGGTACCTGGTTTCCATGGGACATAAGAAAATCGGCGTTGTCGCGGGCGTGTCGGACAATATCCATTCGCAGAAACGCCTTTTGGGATACCAGAAAGCATTGTATGAGGTGGGAGTTTTGTATAATCCGGGGCTGGTGGTCTATGGAAACTGGGAAAGAAATTCCGGGTATGAACTGGCTGGGCATTTGACGGACAGCGGTGTGACGGCGATTTTGTGTATGAATGACCGGATGGCGGCGGGAGTATACGACTATTTGTATGAACGGGGCGTCACCATCGGGAAGGATATTTCGGTGACCGGATACGACAATATGGAAATGTCCGGTTATCTGCGGCCTTTTCTCACCACGATGGACATGTGCTTAAAGGAGGTCGGCCGCGTGGCGGCAAGAACCATCATGGGCATAGTGGAGGGGAGGAGGAAAAAGGGCCGCAGGACGGACTGATCCGGATACCGGGCGAACTGGTCGTGCGGGATTCCGTGGGAAAGCTGTGAGGAAATGTTTGAAACAGGCCTGCGCATTTGCCGCGCAGGCCTGTCTGTATGATGAGGAATGGGCGTCACGTAAAATCCTTATCCACGTTTACCACCGTGAAATAGGTGGGATCGATGGCCTTTGCCTTTTGCTCGATCAGGGCGCGGATTTGACTGTCCTCCAGTTTGAAATGATAGGGGACCAGTACGTCAAAGATAATGTTGGTGTGGGTCGGGCCTTTTACGAGGCGGAAATCATGCAGTTTCAGCGCGGGAGACATTTCCTGCACGATGGCGGTCATGGCTTCTTTCAGGTAGGAAGTTTCGGCGTCATCCGTGACCACCGGATCCATGTGGATAACCGCGCTGCACTGCAGCTGGCTTTGCAGCCGGCGTTCGATATTGTCAATGGTGTCATGCAGGGAGAGGATGTCGCCGGAGGCGGAAACTTCCGCGTGCAGGCTGATCATCACCCTGCCGGGTCCGTAGTTATGTACAATCAGGTCGTGGATACCGAGGATGTCGGGGTAGGAAAGCACGATTTTTTCAATGCGTTCCACAAACTCTTTTTCGGGCGGCTGTCCGAGCAGCGGATTGATGGTATCCCTGGCAGCGCCGATTCCTGCGGAGAGAATGAAGAGGCCCACCAGTATGCCGCACCAGCCGTCGATATGCAGACCCGTGAAATGCTGGGTCAGGGTTGCGATTAAAACCACGGTGGTGGCAGCCGTGTCGGAAAGGGAGTCCGTGGCGGTGGCCATCATCGCCGCGCTTTCAATTTTGGACGCAATGTTTTTGTTGTACAGGTACATGTAAAGCTTTGTCAGAATGGAGACCGCCAAAATGCCGATCACGACCGGATTGAAAGTCAGATCCTGGGGATGCAGGATTTTGCCTACGGAAGTTTTGATTAATTCTGCGGCCATTAACAGGATAATGCCGGAAACGATCAGTCCGGCCAGATATTCCATGCGTCCGTGCCCGAAAGGATGGGCCGGATCCGGTTCCTGTCCGCTTAGTTTAAAGCCGATCAGGGTGATGATGGAGGAACCTGCATCGGACAGGTTGTTGAAGGCATCCGCCGTGATGGCGATGGAATTGCTCAATACGCCTGCCATACTTTTGATTGCAAACAGGCATAGGTTGAAAAAAATACCGAGTATGCCGCAAAGGACACCGTATGCCTGCCGCACGGCGGGCTGCCTGGTATCCCCGTAATTTTTGATGCATCGTTTTGCAAGAAACGTAACCATATCAATACCTCCGTCGGTTGGGTGAAAATGCGGGGGACGGACTTTTCCCCATGGAAAACCGATATACATTTCTTATGATTGTAGCATCATATTCTGAAAAGGCAACTATAATTTGGGTTAGGATTTACTAATCAGTAACAGTTCAGCCCCCAATGGCAGCGGGTTAAGGCGGAAGACAGGAATGCGGACCGGGCGGAAGCGGCGG
>DERU01000103.1:571-11055 GCA_002361095.1 Lachnospiraceae bacterium UBA3332 | reverse complement strand
AACTGATGCCATTGGGGCTGAACTATTACAAAAAGACAACCCTCCGGTTTCCCAACGGGTTGCCTTTTTTTGCGCCTTTGCCACAGGCCTTATCCTTCCACAATCAGATATCTGCCGTCTCCTATCTCAAATACCTCATCCGCCTCCAGAATTTTTTCGGCATCTTCCATATCAATGCCTTCCTCTTCAAAATACTCCCTGACTTCTTTGGCGGAATTCACCACTACCGCCATGCATTCTTCCAAAAAGGCCTCCGCTTCTTCCAGCGTATCCGCTACGTTTTCCGCAAAAAGCTGTCCCTGCTCCTGCAGAAAACACTGCAAAACCACATCGTCGTACTCGTGCATCCTTTACACCCCCTTTCGCTTTATCCTTTCAGGCAGTCCAGCAACTGCCCGGGATTTTCCGCCAATGCGTCCGCGCCGTGTTCCAGAAGTTCTTCCTTTCCCCGAAATCCCCACAAAACGCCTACTGTCGTCAGCCCGGCTGCCCGGCCCGTATCCATGTCCACACCGCTGTCCCCCACATAAAGGACATCCTCTTTTTGCAGCCCAAGCCTCTCCAGAATCATATACACGCCGTCCGGCGCGGGTTTTTTGGGAACGCCGGGAAGCTGCCCCTGCACGTCGTCAAAATATCCCTTGCCAAAAAGCGATTCCACCACATATACCGCATTTTCATGAGGTTTGTTGCTGCACACGGCGATCCTGACGTTTTGTTCTTTTAAACCTTGCAAAAGGCGTCCGATCCCTGCATAGGGTTTGACCCTGTACATGCAGCCCTTCTCAAAATACCGGGTATACCGCTCCATCGCTTCTTCCATACGGGCTGTGGCGACCACAATCCCGTCCACATCCGTCTTGTCCTCCCCCGGGCCGGGTACGTCCCCTGCCAGGCAAAGTGCCCGCGCCATCAGCATCCGAGCGCCGTTCCCCACCAGCTGTTTAAACCTCTCCTGTCCGGCTATCACCGGCAGGCCCATATCCTCCAGTGTCCTGTTGACACACCACGCGATGGACTCCAGCGTATCCGCCAGCGTGCCGTCCAAATCAAATATCACTGCTTTTTTCAAACCAACGCCCTCTTGTGCAATTCCTGATAGAGTCTGCCTACAGGCAGACCCACCACATTATTGTAATCCCCGGCAATGCCTTTTATATAGGCAGCGCACCGCCCCTGAATGCCATAGCCTCCCGCCTTATCCATGGGTTCTTTGGTCGCCGCATAAGCGGCAATTTCTTCCGCGCACATCGGATAAAATTCCACCTGTGTGCATTCATGAAAGGTGAATTTCTGTCCTTCCGCCCTGCCTGCCGCAGGCCAGACCACCGTCACCCCCGTATAAACTTCATGCTTTTTCCCCTGCAGCATAGACAACATGCGGCAGGCCTCTTCCTCACTCTTAGGCTTGCCCAGAATGTTCCCGTCGCAGGCCACCACGGTATCCGCGCCAATGACAAGACTGTCCGGCATCCGCCCGAAAACTTCCTCCGCCTTTTGTCTGGAAAGTTTTTCCACCGCCTGCTGCGGGCTTTCCTTTTGCAAAGTTTCCTCCCCCTCTCCCGGACAGACCGTAAAAGTCAGGCCGATCTGGGCAAGCAGCTGCTTTCTTCTGGGGGAAGCGGAGGCAAGCACAATCCGATATTTTTCCATACCCTCTCCCTATTCCGCCATATGTCCCGACAATCCCGAACGTCACTTTAAATTTCCATTCCCAAATGGGTCTTGGGAAGAAATACACGGGTATCCTGCGCTTTTTTGGGATCCTGCCCCGCTTCCTGCGCTTCCCTGCAAAATTCTTCCTGTGAACAGCAGGGGGCCTCGCTGCGCTTTTTAACCTTTTCATAGCTGCCGTCTGGCTGCAGAATATGGGCCTTTTGGTTATCCTGCAGCTGCACCGTCAAAATGTGCTTCAGCTTCTCCTGCAGCGCAGGATCCTCCACCGGAAACAGAATCTCCACGCGCCGCTCCAGGTTCCGCGGCATCCAGTCCGCGCTGGCGCAGTAATACTCCGGTTTTCCCCCGTTTTCAAAATAGAAAATGCGCGCATGCTCCAAAAAATTCCCTACAATGGATCGAACCGTAATATGCTCGCTCACATCTGTCACACCCGCGCGCAGGCAGCAGATTCCGCGAACGATCAAATCAATTTTCACCCCCGCGCAGCTTGCCTCATACAGGGCAACGATGATGTCCTGATCACACAGGGAATTCATCTTGGCAATAATACGCCCGTTCTTTCCCTTTTGCGCATTTTTCTTCTCCCGCTCAATCAAGTGCAAAAAGCGTTCCTTAAGCCATAGCGGCGCCAGGCTCAATTTATTCCAGGAGCGCGGCTCCGAATATCCGGAAAGCATGTTAAACACCGCCGTGGCGTCCTCCCCGATGGCCTCGTTGGCCGTCATCAGTCCCACATCGGTATACAGCTTCGCCGTCGCATCATTATAATTTCCCGTGCCAAGATGCACATACCGACGGATGCCGTCCTCCTCCCTGCGCACCACCAGCGTGATTTTGCTGTGTGTCTTTAAACCCACAAGGCCGTAAATCACATGACACCCCGCCTGCTCCAGCTTTCTGGCCCAAACGATGTTGTTTTCCTCATCAAAACGCGCCTTTAACTCCACCAGTACGGTGACCTGTTTTCCGTTTTCCGCCGCCTGCGCCAAAGCCGCAATGATGGGGGAATTGCCGCTGACCCGGTACAGCGTCTGCTTAATGGCCAATACGTCCGGATCCCTGCTCGCCTGCCGGATGAACTCCACTACCGGCTCAAAAGTCTGGTAGGGATGGTGCAGCAGAATGTCCCCCTTCCCGATTCTTTCAAACACGGTCTCTTCCCCGGAAAATTCCGGCACCGGCTGCGGCGTGTATTTGGGCGTTTTTAAATGTTCAAACCCCTCCAGGCCGTACATTTTCATCAAAAAGGTCAGATCCAGCGGGCCGTCCACATAAAACGCATCCCCCTCCTCCAACTCCAGTTCCTTCTCCAACAGGCGTACCATTTTTTTGTCCGCCCCTTTTTCCACTTCCAGACGCACGGCATGCCCCCAGCGGCGCTTTTTGATCTGCTTTTCGATTTCCAAAAGCAAATCCTCCACCTCGTCCTCGTCAATGGCCAAATCCGCATTCCTCGTAATCCGGAAAGGATGGGCGCACAGCACATCATAGTTTAAGAACAGCTTACTGATATTGCGCTCTATGATTTCTTCCAGCAAAATAACCGTAATCGCCTGCTCCTGCGTCTCCTTATCGGAAGGAATCCGCACGATTCTGGGAAGGACGCCAGGCACCTGCACAGTGGCAAACTCCGTCTCCTCCCGTTTTTTTCCCTTTTTGTTCAAAAGCGCTCCTATATTCAGCGTCTTGTTGCGGATCAGGGGAAAAGGCCTGGACGAATCCACTGCCATGGGAGTCAGCACCGGATACACGTGATCCTCAAAATAAGCGTCCACGAACTTTGCCTGCGCCTTTGCCAGCTTTTCATGATGTTCCACAAACACAAGCCCATTTTGTCCAAGCAGGGGCAACAGCATCCTGTTATATGTGGAATACTGCAGCGCCATAAAGTCATGGGTATCTGTCCCCAGCTGTAAAAGCTGCTCCTTAGGCGTCAGACCGGCAATGTCCCTCCCGTCATATTTGGCATGCACCATATCCACCAGGGAACCGATACGCACCATAAAAAATTCATCCAAATTGGATGCCGTAATGCTTAAAAATTTCAGTCTCTCAAACAAGGGCAGATGCGCGTCACGCGCCTCGCTTAACACCCTCTTATTAAACAGCAGCCAGCTTTTTTCCCGGTTCGTATAAAGCCTGGCATTCTGGAAATCCTTCTTCTCCGCCATATCTATATTCCCTTCTTCTGCCGGATTACCGGACGGATACTGTATACTTCCTTAAAAAAGTCTGCCCGCTTGTCAAACAGCCCCTTCTCCAGTGTGATATCCTCCGGCGTATTTACGGTAATCACCAGTTCGTCGTCCTTTTGCGCCACCCGGATGTCCCGGCATTTCTGTTTGTGACTGCGGTCCAGGCCATTGGCAACCTTCAAAATAGCCGTCAGCTTTGCAATCGTGAGATAGGCTTCTCTGTCAATAGCGCCGTTACTCCCCATCACTTCCCAGTAATCAAAATCCATGTGATTATACTTCACCACATTAGCTACAATCTCTCTCTCAATATGAGAGAGTCCAATAATCTCTGTGGACATGATAATATTGTAGGAGCATTCCCCCAGATTCACCAGACTGATGTATTTGCCACAGTCGTGCAAAAGCGTTGCTATCCGAAGCAAAAGCCTCTCCCGCTTTCCCAGCCCATGTACCTTTTTCATGCTTTCAAAAATCGTCATCGCAATCTTTTCCAGCGTCTCACCCCGGCGCTTGCTGCCCATGTAACGTTTGCTGATATTCTGCGCACAGGCGATAATGTCCTGCTCAAAATCATGCTCTCCCTTGATGATCTTATGCCTTTCCGCATACTCGTATGCCATGCCGTCGCAGAGTGTCACGCCCGGCGCCCAGATCATACTGGCTTCCATCATCTTGGCAATTCGGTGGATCAGCATACCCGAAATATAGAGAAGCGGTATATTTTCCTCCGGCATATCCAGCGCCTTGGCCGCCTGCTGGGTCGATTTGGCTCGTATTCGCTCCAAAAGCCTTTCCACAGTAGCCATTTCCACACTGCTCTCCTCAAGTCCCGTCACATTTCTTCCTACAATGGCAGAAATGTAATCGTCCACCACAATAATGTTTTCGATCTGGCGATCCTTTAAATACAGTTTTTTGAACAGCTGTATCTGAGAGTCAACCATCTCGTCCAAAATCACCTCATATTGTCTTGGACTGATATTCAGACTTCCCAAGGTGTCCTGCAGCCTAAGCACCCCCAAACGCATATTCTGGGTCGTAACCAGCGTATCTTTATCAAACAGGGAAATTTGGATACTGCCGCCGCCAATATCCACGATCGCAGTCCCCTTCTCCACAACCTTATTAAACCGTCCTTTGGAAGCAATTGCTTTATAATTCAGAAACCGCTGTTCCGAATTGCTCAGCACCTCGATATGGATACCCGTGCGCTGGGCGATCTGATCCAGCACGATCATCGTGTTGTCCGTCTCCCTGATGGCGCTGGTGCCGTAAGCCGTATAATCCTCCACCCGGTAGCTTTTCATAATTTCCCCGTAATCACGCAGTACTCCGCAAAGCTCATCCACGCGGTCATAACTGATTTTCCCTGTGGCAAAAGTGTCCGTCCCCAGATCAATCCTATGCCTGATATGATCAATCTCCCGCAGCCCGCTCTTTTGCGAAATCTCAAATATTTTCATAGCCAGCTCATAAGAGCCCACATCTATAGCCGCAAATGTTTTCAATTCAGCACCTAACCTCCCTGATTTGATATAAAGAATACCCCATACCGGCATTCTCCTGCATGAAACTCAAAACTTCCTCTCACGCGGTTCCTGCTCGCTCACCTGTCCGAGTAAAAAGTCAATAAACTGCTGCGCCGTCCGTCCGGAGAGCCCCCCATGGGAAAGCTCCCATTTGTTTGCCAGAAGAAAAAGTTCCTCCTCCGGTACCTTTAATCCGTTCCTCTCCGCCAGCGTCTTTACGATCTGCTGAAACTGCTTCTTGTCCGGCGATCCGAAATAAATCGTTACACCGAAGCGGTATACTAAGGACAGCTTCTCCTGCACCGTATCCCCTGCATGCATATCTTCATCCCGCCTGTCAGCCTTGTCACTGTAGTTCTCCCGGATCAGGTGCCGTCTGTTGGAAGTTGCATAAATCAGCACATTTGCAGGTTTTTTCTCCAGTCCGCCTTCAATCAGCGCCTTCAAATACTTGTATTCCACCTCAAAATCTTCGAAGCTCAAATCATCCATATAAATAATAAATTTATAATTTCTATTTTTGACTTGGGCGATCACCGCATTCAAATCCTGGAACTGATGCTTGTATAACTCAATAATACGCAGCCCCCTGTCATAGTATTCGTTGGCAATGGCCTTCACACAGGAAGATTTCCCGGTTCCCGCGTCTCCAAACAACAGGCAGTTGTTGGCACGCCTCCCCGCTACAAAAGCCTCCGTATTCTCCTTGAGCTTCTTTTTCGGAATTTCGTAGCCTACCAGATCATCCAAATAGACATGGGCAATATTTCTGATCGGTACAATCACAGCGCCTTCCTCCCGATGCTCCACGCGGAAAGCCTTATGCAGTCCCAGATTTCCCACGCCGTACTCTCTGTAAAACTGAGTAAGAGTTGCCTTCATGACAGCCGCATTCTCATTCTCTACAAAATGCTTTGCGAGTGTGCAGATCCTGTCCCGAATACGCCGGTTGTATATTCTACTGTCCGCAGAAGAGCCCTCGTAAGCAAGCACCACGGCAAACTCCGGCGCTTTTAAAACCTCCATCATTTCTGTGAAATCATAGTCAAAAAGCTCTTTGAATATAGCGATATCATGAAGTACAAGTTTGTTAATACTGCCCTCCACCTCACCCCGCATCTCACAGGCAAAACTGTAGCTGTTCTCATTATTTACCAGCAGGTTCGTCAGATAACAATGCCATAGATTCCCGTAAAAGCCATGATTCGCCGCCTGCTCCGCCAGCCTGTGCATACTTTTGTAAAAGAGCGGCCTCGCCCTGCCGTCCCCGGATCGATAATGCTCCATCAGCCAGACCACATCCCGGAGAATATCTCCATCCTCAAATTCTTTGTATATAATCAGTTCTTCTTCTCTCATTGCAACCTGACCTCCATGTCACAGCTACGCTGTGACTCAAAATCCACGGACAAGCAAGCTTGTCCTGGAGAATGCCGTACTTCTTTTCACCCTAGTAATTCCCCAGTATTTTCATATTCCGCGCCTCATCCCGAAGGCCCCGCAGAGCATTCTTCACAGCACCGTCCGCAAAATTCCCCTCAAAATCAATAAAAAAGCGGTACTCCCAATTCCGATCCTCAATAGGCCGGCTCTCAATCTTAGTCATATTCAGATTATTGTATATAAAATGGGATAACATATGGTATAGAGATCCACTCTCATGAGAAAGTTCCAAACAAATGCTGATCTTTCCCGCATCTTTTCTGAATATTTTCTGATTGGTAACAATAATAAAACGGGTGGAATTCGACTCCGACTGGTTAACGCCTCTTTGTAAAATTTCAAGTCCGTACACATCCGCCGCCCGCTCACCGGCGATAGCCGCCTGCGTTTTATCTCCCTCCTCACTCACCTTACGGGCTGCAAATGCATTATTCCTCAGACTAACTTGTTTCCAGTCCTCATGGGCCGCAAGAAATCTGGCACTCTGCATCAAAGACTGTGGATGAGAATACACTGTTCTAATCTGCGAGATATCGGTTCCCGGCACGCCCAAAAGACAATGTTCAATCTTTAACACTTGCTCCGCCACAATAAAATTCTCAAATTCTACCAAAAGATCATAGATTTCACTCACCGTACCAGCTGTGGAATTTTCAATGGGCAGCACTGCAAAATCCGCGCTCCCCTCCTCTATGGCAGTCATGGCATCCCGAAAAGTATCCACATGAAAACTTTTCACCTGTTTTCCAAAATACTGAAGCATTGCCGCATGAGAATACGCGCCCTCTGCCCCCTGAAACACCACTCTGGCCTGCTCTGTCTCCAGCCTGTCCACTCCAATGAAAGGAAGCCTTCCCAGAGAGCCGGCCTCCACCAGTTTATTGTACTGCAGTTTCCTGCTCATGGACATGATCTGCTCGAAAAGCTCCTGCACGCCATGCGCATTAAAGGCATTGTGCGTAAGAGCGCGCACCCTCGCAAGTTTTTCCATCTCTCTTGCCTTGTCAAGCACCTTTTTCCCCGTCTCGATCTTATAGTCGGCTACCTGAGAAGATATCTCCATACGCTCCTCGTAGAGCGCCACGATCTTTTCGTCAATCTGATCCAGCTTTTCCCGCAATTGAAGTAAATCCATATTCCCTGCATCCTTTCAACTTTGTTACCTCCCTAAGTTTACCCCAATTTGCTCTTGATAGCAAGTCGGATTGTCGATATAATAATAGTAAGAAAGAACAGGAGTTATGGGGGAGGAAGACCAATGACAAGCAAAGCAAAAAATATTCTGGCCATAATAATAGCACTTGTTATTATAATTGTGCTGATCCTGTGTGTGTTATTCACCGGACGCATCCCGGAAAACGATCCCGATACGGTGGGAAACACCCCCGGCAATTTGAATAACGGCGGATATTTCTGTGAATCGGATGGCCGCGTTTATTTTGCCAATGCTTATGACAACAACGCGCTCTACTCCATGAATCCGGATGAGACCGATATGAAGAAATTGAGCGGCAACTCGGTTTCTTCCATCAATGCAGCGGGAGACTACCTCTACTACTATATGACCAGCAGCAGCCAAAACGGCAGCGGCCTCGGCTATATGGGCCAGACTGCCGGCATCTACCGGAGCAAAAAAAACGGTAAGAATACTGCCGGACTTGGACGCCTGAATATTGTCACAATGCAGCTTTGCGGCAACTATCTCTACTATGAAACCTACAGCAGTCAAAACGGCACCAGCCTTGATAAGATCAAGATCGACAAGACAGATCAAAAGACCGTTGCCGACGAGATCATCAACCCCAACTGCTTTGCAAACGGCAGGATCTACTATAACGGCCAATCGGGAGACCATTATCTGCACGCCCTCGATGTGCGCACCGACCGCTCCTCGGTCGTCTGGCAGGGAGATCTCTGGAATCCCATCGTGCAGGGAAATTACGTATACTATATGGACATTTCGGAAAACTACCGCCTCTGCCGTTACAACTTAAACGATAAGGTGGTGGAAGTGCTAACCAACGAGCGGCTGGATATGTTCAATGTCTATGACAACTACATCTACTATCAGGTGAGTTCGGCGGATGCGCCCGCCCTCAAACGAATGCGGGTAGACGGCAGTTCCCAGGAGCTTGTGCGTGAAGGCATCTACCAAAACATCAATATCACCTCACAATATGTGTACTTTAACACCTTCAACGAGAGTGTTCCCGTTTATCGGACTTACACCTCCGGCCCCGTCAACGTGACCACCTTTGATGCCGCCAGAGCGGCGGCGCTCGCTAATATGACAGAATAACAGGCGTGATGTAAAAATCCGTTTGGAAACAAAAGAAAAGGCCCGGAACATTCCGAGCCTTTTCTTTATCCTATGTTTCTTCATCACTATAGCTAATCATTATTTGATAACACGTGTTTTTCTCCGTTTTGTTCCACTTCCTCCAAAAGCTCTAAAATCGATCTTCCCAACACGGGATGCCTTTCATACGGAGCGATCTGCGCCAGAGGCCGCAGCACAAAATCACGGTTTTTCATATCGCGGTGGGGAATGGTCAGCTTTTCCTCCTCCATCACAACGCCCTCGTACAAAAGAATATCCAAATCAAGCGTCCGCGGCCCCCAGCGCTCCTTGCGCTCTCTGGCCTCCGCGCGCTCTATCTCCTGCAGTCTGGAAAGCAATACCTCAGGAGGATAAAGCGTGTCAATCGCAATCACCCCATTTAGGTAATCTGCCTGTGCCACACCGCCGTAGGGCGTCGTCGCGATCCAGTCCGATACCCGGATCACCCTGCACTGCCTGTCTTCCCGAAGCGCCGCCACCGCTGCATCCAGATGGCCCTTTCTGTCTCCGATGTTGGAACCGCAGGCTATATAGGCGCGCCGCCATCCCCGCCAAATCTTTACGGAGACCATCCCAAACGGAAGGGGGATCGGTGCCTCCGGCTTCTTGATTTCCAAATCGACCGCTCTCACACGGGGAAATTGCAGGAGCAGCGCTTCCGCCGTCTTCTCCGCCGCCGTCTCGAGCAGCTTAAAAGTGTGTTCGGTGAGAAAAGCGTTCAAGAATCTGCAGACCACACCGTAATTTGTCGAAAGTCCCAGGTCATCCGTCATACCCGCCGCCCTGGTGTCCGTCTCAAGCGTTACACTGACCAGAAAATTCTGTCCCTTTTCCGTCTCCTGCTGATACACGCCGTGATGTGCGTAAACCTGCAGATCGCTTATGATGATCTGATCCATCTTTTTTCTCCCGTCGCTTTCGTTATACAATATCTCCCGTTATCTATTTGCGGTATTTCCCATCCCTACTGCTTTGCAAACTCCGCGCGCCACCGGGCAATCCTCATTTGTCCTGCCGGAATCATCAATTTTTATACGCGTCGCGAATCGCCTCCGTCATCTTGACGGCGCGTACATTCTCCTTCACATCATGCACCCGGACAAACATAACGCCCTGCTGCACACCGTATACGGTAGTCACGATCGTTCCCTCCACGCGCTCCGTCACCGGCAGATCAAGCCCCATACCAATCACGGACTTACGGCTTGCCCCCAAAAGCAGCGGCGATCCCAGCGAATGAAAATTCTGCAGGTGATCTATGATCTCCAGATTGTTCTCATAACTCTTGCCATA
>DERU01000103.1:0-297 GCA_002361095.1 Lachnospiraceae bacterium UBA3332 | reverse complement strand
ATGCCCGGATCCAGAATGATCCTGTCATAGGCAATGCCGGCGTTCCTGGCCGTCTCCAAAGAAGCTTCCAAATCCCAGAGAATTTCCTCGATCAGATTCGTGTATCTTGCCTCTTTCCGATTGTGCCCCAAACAGCAGGGAAGCCCCGATTCCGCGATCACCTGTGCCATCTTATCATCATACTTCAGGCCCCAGATATCATTGATCATATCCGCACCTGCAGCAATGCCGGCTTTCGCTACCGCGGATTTACAGGTATCCAGAGAGATTGGGACATTAAATCTGGATTTGATAGCT
>DERU01000252.1 GCA_002361095.1 Lachnospiraceae bacterium UBA3332 | reverse complement strand
GGAGGAAAAGGATTGTGAAAGTGGAAATACAGAGTTTTGGGAATCGAATCGGGGATCATCTGACGGAAGCCTGTGCCCAAAGGGGTTTAACTTTCTATAATCTGTCAAAAAGTTCCGGCGTGCCGCTGACGACATTGATGCATATTGTGGATGGCACGACGAAAAATCCGGGCATATACACGATTATACGGCTGTACAACGCGATGGAACTTTCGGTTATGGAACTCTTGGATGAATTGAACGATGATGTGTAAATATGTCCCCGCTGAAGGGCAAAATCTTTTGCGGAAAAGGGCTTTACAAAGACGGAATATCATTTTACAATATTAATTGGACTGTAATTGGGATGTATGACGGTCCGGTCGGTGAGAAACCGCTGGGAAACTGCGGTATCGGAACCGGCCGGTCTGTTTTTTGTAAAGGAAGCGTAGGTTTGGCATGCGGAGGAAAAGAAGGGCACGGAGACGCAGGATACGGATATGTGCTGCCGCAGCGGTCATTTTGGCTGCGATAGGCAGTACTTTTTTCTATTGGAACCTTCCCGGTTCAAAAGCCGCACGGGCGATGGAGAAGGCGGCGGATTACATGACGGCGATGGATTATGTGCATGCGGAGGAAGCGTATACGCAGGCCATTTCTTTGGATGAATCCAGTGTGAAGGCCTACCGGGGTCTGGCGGACGATTATGTGGCGCAGGAGCGTTTTGCGGAAGCGGAGGCCATTTTGATCCAAGGGTATCAGAGCACCGGGGAGGAAGTACTTTTGCAGAACTATGCGGCGACGGTTTTGAACGGTGTCGTGCATGCGGTCAATACCGGTACGCTGGATTTTGCGGCGGCGGCAAGATGCCTGGACGTGTTGGAGGTTTTGCCGGGCAACGCGGACGCGCTGGAATTGCTGGCGACCTGTGCGCAGCGTCTGGTGGTTTTGGGCGGGGAAAGTAAGCTGATGCTGGACGGTTCCGGGCAGGCGGGAAATTGGGAACCGTATGCGGCGTTTATGGACAGGCTGTTTTTACTGGCGCAGGCAGGGGGCGATGCCTATAAAGAGATCGTGGCGCAATATGCCATGTTAAAGGCATCCAGGGTATATATGAGTATTTCCCATGCGGATTTTTACCGGAGTATTTTGGAGCGTGCCGGTCAGCTGGGGATTGCCGGGACAGAGCGGCTGCTTGCCTGTCTGGACAGGCAGGGGGAGGTCAGCGCGTATTTTGCGCCGATGTTTGCCGAGTTTGAAGCCCAAAATTATGAGGCCGCAAAAGCCTTTATTACGACACAACAGTACAGCGCGATCCGGGACGCTTTTATCAATGATACCATGGAATATTGGCAGGGGGATTCCTATGTGCCGGTGACGAAGGAAGCGGTCGTGTTTTTGCAGACGCAGGAGGGATGGAAATTTTCTTATGTGGAGGATGATTCCCTCGCCCCTCCCACGGGCACTATCCGCGTGTTGGCACAGACGATGCGGGATTTGGACGTACAAAGAAGCAGTATTGAATATGCGCCGGCATATGAGAGGGGAAGTTATTATCCCCATGTGGAGTATGAGATTGTATATTGGAATACTATGGTGAGCGGGATTGCCACGGATAATACCAATGTGGTATCCCGCATGAATTACCGTTTTGCCGAAAAGATATATACGGCTTCCGGTATGGAGGCAAATATGATTTACGATTGGGGTGGGCCGAATGAAAAAAGAAAGAAAGAGTAAAGAGAGCATGGTCACAGGCGCGCCGGGAAAGACTTTGTTTTTCTTTGCGCTTCCCATGATTTTGGGAAATCTTTTCCAGCAGTTTTACAATATGGCGGATTCCGTTATCGTGGGCCGGTTTGTGGGGGAGAATGCGTTGGCGGCTGTGGGGGCTTCTTACGCGCTGACCACCGTTTTTGTCATGTTGGCCATCGGCGGGGGAACCGGTTCTTCCGTGGTCACGTCCCAGTATTTGGGAGCGGGAAAATACCGGAAAATGAAAACATCGGTTTCCACGGCCCTTATTTCTTTTCTGGGCGTGAGTATTGTACTGGCGCTGTTTGGTTACTGCTTTTCGGGTATTATTCTGCACTTGTTAAAAACGCCGGATAATATCATAGGGGCGGCGGTGACTTATCTGAAAATATATTTTTGCGGCCTGCCGTTTTTGTTTATGTACAATGTGCTGGCGGCGATGTTCAACGCCGTCGGCGATTCCAGGACGCCCCTGTGCCTGTTGATTTTTTCTTCCCTGCTGAATGTGGCGCTGGATATATTTTTTGTGACGCAGCTTGCCTGGGGCGTGTCCGGTGTGGCGGTGGCGACCGTTTTGGCACAGGGAATTTCTGCCCTTTTGTCTTTTGGGCTTTTGATTTTAAGGCTCAAAGGGTATGTGGAAGAGGGGGACGCCGTACAGGAACCGTCAAAAGCAGATTCGGGGGAAACGCCGGATTTACGGACACAGCCTGCGGCAGGGAATTTTCTCTTTGACATACATATGCTGGGGAAAATGATCCGGGTTGCAATTCCCACGATGCTGCAGCAGTCCATTGTATCGGTGGGGATGCTGCTGGTACAGTCGGTGGTGAACGGCTTCGGTTCCTCCGTACTGGCAGGGTACACGGCGGGAACGAGAATTGAATCCATCTGCATTGTGCCGATGATTGCCACCGGGAATGCGGTTTCTACGTTTACGGCGCAGAATATGGGTGCGGGAAGCCCCAAACGCGTCAGGCAGGGATACCGGGCGGCCCGGTGGATCGTATACGGGTTTGCGGCGCTGATTTGCGTGATCCTGCTATTGGGAAAAAATCCGATTATCGGTGCATTTTTGGACGGGGAAGCAAATGGGGCCGCCTATGAGACCGGGGTTTCCTATTTGTCCTTTATTGCTTTTTTCTTTGTCTGTATCGGACTCAAAGCAACCACGGACGGTGTGCTGCGCGGGTCCGGCGACGTGGTGGTGTTTACGGCCGCCAACCTGGTGAATCTGGCCATTCGGGTTGCGGTCGCGAATCTGTGTGCGCCCTTTTGGGGGGTGGCGGCGGTCTGGTATGCGGTACCTATGGGGTGGACGGCCAATTACCTCATTTCCCTGTGCCGGTATCTGTCAGGAAAATGGAGTGAAAAAAGGCTGATACACTAAAAAATGGGGAAAAGGAGAAGTTTATGACATTGTGCATTGTGAAGACTCCATGCAAAGTCTTTGGGGCAGGGCTGCATGGAGTATATGATTTTGGGCGGATAAAGAAGGAAGCCTGATACTGCCGGGAGACTTTGCAAAATTTCAGGGCATACACTTTTTTGAAAATGCAGGAAAAGGAGCAAAGTCTATGAAAAATTATGGATCTGTTATAAAGGAAATGAAAATGTTTCTGCTGTTGTGGCTGACACAGGCTTTTTCGGGCCTGGGGAGCGCGATGACCGGCTATGCGTTGGTGGTCTGGTCCTATACGCAGAAAGGCTCGGCGCTGATGACGGCACTTTTGATGGTGAGTTCATACGCGCCGTATGTTCTATGCAGTATTTTTGCGGGCGCCTTTAGCGATAAGTGGAATAAGAAGATTACGATGCTGGTGTGCGATACCGCAGCGGCCATGACAACGGTGGTTCTGCTGTTTTTGTTAAAAAAGGATGCCCTGCAGGTTTGGCATTTGTACCTGATCAACGCGGTGAACGGATTGATGAATACGGTGCAGCAGCCGGCATCCGAGGTGGCGACCACACGGGTGCTGCCCAAAAAGTATTACCAGCGGGTAGGGGGGCTGCGCTATTTTTCCGGTTCCATGAATTCCATCATGACTCCTGTCCTCGCAACGGCGGTGCTGGGAACAGCGGGCATGGAAGCCATTGTGGCGTTTGATTTGTTTTCTTTTGGCGTCGCTTTTGTGGTATTGGCTTTTGGAATCCGGATTCCGGAAGAGGAGAAGGCCAAAAACGACCAGGAGAATCTGCTGCAGTCCGTGAAAGAGGGAATCGGATATCTGGAACGGGAGAAGGGGATATTTGGACTGCTTCTGTTTTTGGCGGCAATCAATCTGGTGGCTTCCGCTTATAACGCGGCATTTCCGGCGATGATGCTTTCCAGAAACGGTGGGAGTCAAAGGACGATGGGCGTTGTCAACGCGGTAATCGGCGTGACCACACTGGCGGGAAGCATATTGGCTTCTTTTATGAAAACGCCTAAAAGCCGGGTACGGGTGATTTGCAATTGCCTGCTGTTTTCCATGGGCACGGAAAATTTTCTGCTGGCTTTTGGCCGGACGGAGGCGGTCTGGTGCCTGGCAGGGTTTTTAGGCTGGATTGCCATCCCGCTGATGAATACCAACCTGGATGCGATCCTGCGGCTGCGTGTGCCAAAACAGATACAGGGACGTATCTATTCGGTCCGAAATTCGCTGCAGTTTTTTACGATTCCCATCGGGTATTTTTTGGGGGGCTTTTTGGTGGACAGGGTGTTTGAGCCTTTCATGGCCCGGCAGGGGGCAGACGGCTTTCTGATGAAGGTTTTCGGAACGGGAAAAGGCAGCGGCGCGGCTTTTTTATTCTTTTTCCTTGCATTTGCGGGGATTTTGGTTTGTCTCTGCTTTAGAAAAAATCCCTACATCTGGGAGTTGGACAAAGAAAAATAAAGTCCGGTTAGTCCGGCCCCAATGACAGCAGTTTAAGGCGGGAGACAGGCACGCGGACCGGGCGGAAGC
>DERU01000249.1:7566-8046 GCA_002361095.1 Lachnospiraceae bacterium UBA3332 | reverse complement strand
CTGGCAAAACCTGCAGTTCCTTTTGGCGGAAAGTACCGGATTATTGATTTTCCGTTATCGAACTGCGTAAATTCCGGTATTGATACCGTGGGCATTCTTACCCAGTATCAGCCTATGGTTCTCAATGAATACATCGGTAACGGACAGCCCTGGGACTTGGACCGTTTATACGGAGGTGTCCATGTCCTGCCGCCTTACCAGCAGGCGTCCGGTTCCGACTGGTATAAGGGCACCGCGAATGCCATTTACCAGAATATTCCTTTCATTGAGCGCTATAATCCGCAGTATGTGATCATTCTTTCCGGTGATCAGATTTGCAAACAGGATTACAGTGATTTTCTGCGCTTCCACAAGGAGAAAGGGGCAGAATTTTCCGTTGCGGTCATGGAAGTGCCGTGGGAGGAGGCTTCCCGTTTCGGTCTGATGGTTGCGGACGAGAATGACAAGATTACGGAATTCCAGGAGAAGCCCAAGAATCCC
>DERU01000249.1:7093-7243 GCA_002361095.1 Lachnospiraceae bacterium UBA3332 | reverse complement strand
CCAGGAGAAGCCCAAGAATCCCAAATCCAATTTGGCATCTATGGGAATTTACATATTCAACTGGGATATTTTGAAGAAATACCTGATTGAGGACGAGGCGGATCCGGAGTCCGAGAATGACTTTGGCAATAACATTATCCCGAATCTGCT
>DERU01000249.1:0-6692 GCA_002361095.1 Lachnospiraceae bacterium UBA3332 | reverse complement strand
CCTTTGGGAAGCGAATATGGAGGTATTGGATCCGGAGCACTCCGGCATTAACCTTTTTGATGAGAACTGGAAAATTTACAGTAGGAACAGCGGAATGACCGGCCACCGCATCAGCAAAGGCGCTGTGGTGGACAATTCCATGATTACGGACGGCTGCCGCATCGCCGGTGATGTGAAGCACTCCATCCTGTTTGCGGGCGTTACCGTAGAGGAGGGCGCCAAAGTGGAGGACGCCGTCATCATGGGCGGCACGGTGATCAAATCGGGCGCCGTTGTGGAGCATTGTATCGTGGCCGAAAATGTGGTCATCGGAGAAGGCGCAAAGGTGGGCGCGATGCCCATAGAGGGCAAGGGCGGCGTTGCGACCGTCGGTTCCGGCGTATATGTGGGGGACAATGCCAAGATCGGCCCCGACGCCATGGTCAGCAATAATGTAAAGGACGGTGATGAACAATGGTAAAATCCAACACAGATGCCTTGGGCATTATTTTCCCCAACAGTTATGATTCCCTGGTTCCGGAGCTGGTTACGGAAAGGCTGATGGCTTCCATTCCGTTTGCGGGCCGTTACAGGATGGTCGATTTCCTTTTGTCCAGCATGGTAAATTGCGGAATCGGAAATATTTCCATCGTGGTGCGCAGCAATTATCATTCCCTGATGGATCACTTGGGATCCGGACGCGAATGGGATCTGGCCCGCAAGAACGGAGGCCTGAGTATTTTTCCCCCGTATTCCGAAAAGACCGTCAAGGTTTATAACGGGCGTGTGGAGGCATTGGCCAGCATTCTGGACTTTTTAAAAGACCAGAAAGAAAAATATGTATTCATGTCCGATGCCAATATTGCGGTGAACTTCGATTTCGGCGCGATGCTCAACGCGCACATTTCCAGCGGCGCCGACGTGACGATTGCCTATAAGGAGATGGAGATTCCGGAAGGCATGAAACAGATCAATACGATTAACGCGGATTTGTATTATACCTTCAATATAGAAAACGGACGTGTGACCGACATCCGTATCCGTCCGCAGGATGAGGGGATGCAGAACTACTCCATGAATATTTACCTGATTGAGAGGGAGCGGCTGATTTCCCTGATCAATGATGCGTTTGTGCGCGGCAACGTTTATTTTGAGCGCGACGTCCTGTCCAGCCGTCTGGATGAACTGAATGTGCAGGCATATAAATATGACGGTTATCTGGCGTATATCAGCGGCATGAAGAGTTACTTTGACGAGAACATGAAGCTTCTGGAAGATGCCAATCTGGACGCGCTTTTCTCCGAAAGCCCGATTTATACCAAGATCCGTGACGATAACCCGACCCGTTACATCGCGGGGGCGAAAGCAAGCAACACGATGACCGCAGACGGCTGTATCATCGAAGGGGAAGTGGAAAACAGCATTTTGTTCCGCGGTGTGAAAATATGCAAAGGCGCCAAGGTCAAAAACTGTATCCTTATGCAGGACACGGTGGTCGGTGAGGATGCCGATGTGGAATATGTGATAACGGATAAAAACGTAACCATTTCTGCAGACAAGTCCATCAAGGGAACCGATACCTTCCCGGTTTACGTTGCAAAATATCAGACCGTTTAAAAGCCGGAATATTAGGACAACCCCGCCGCTTGCGGCGGGGTTGTCGGTTGGACGGTACTGTCCGCATGCCGGTAAACGGCGTTTTTCTTCTTGTGCATTGGTAACAAATAGGCTATACTAGAGAAAATGACGGCAGTTCTGCGCAGGATGTATTGGGGGCAGGACGGCGCCACAGAGAAGGAGGGTTCTTATTATGAAACGAATCGGTATGTTGACCAGCGGCGGCGACTGTCAGGCGCTGAACGCGGCGATGCGGGGTGTGGCCAAGTCGCTTTTCAATGCGAAGGAGGACGTGGAGATTTACGGTTTCCTCAACGGATACCAGGGATTGATCCATGGCAAATTCCGTCTGTTGACATATGCGGACTTTTCCGGCATCCTGACTAAGGGAGGAACCTTCCTTGGCAGCAGCCGTACACCTTTTAAAACGATTCAGGACATTGAAGCGGACGGCATTGATAAAGTGGCGGCGATGAAACAGACTTATTATAAACTGCAGCTGGATTGTCTGGTAATCCTGGGAGGCAACGGTACCCATAAGACGGCGAATCTGCTGCGGGAGCAGGGCCTGAATATTGTGACGCTGCCAAAGACGATTGATAACGATCTTTGGGGCACGGATATGACCTTCGGGTTCCAAAGCGCGGTGAATATCGCGACGGAAGCCATTGACTGCATCCATACTACGGCGGCATCCCACGGGCGGGTGTTTATTGTGGAAGTGATGGGACATAAAGTCGGCTTTTTGACGTTAAACGCCGGGATGGCGGGCGGCGCGGATATTATTCTGATTCCGGAGATTCCGTACGACATCGACTCGATTGTCAAAAAAATTCAGGAACGCCATGAAAGGGGGAGCGCGTTTACCATCCTGGCGGTGGCGGAGGGAGCGATTTCCAAGGAAGATGCGGCTCTTTCCAAAAAAGAATATAAGAAGAAAATGGAAAAATACAAATATCCTTCCGTTTCTTATGAGATTGCGGAGAAGATCCGGAAGAAGAGCGGACTGGACGTGCGTGTGACGGTACCGGGGCACACACAAAGAGGGGGAAGTCCGTGTCCGTATGACAGGGTATTTGCAAGCCGCCTGGGTTCCGAGGCGGGTAAACTGATTTTGAAAGGGGAGTACGGTTTCATGGTAGGTTATAAGAACCGTGAGATGGTAAAAGTTCCCCTTGAAGAAGTAGCGGGCAAATTAAAGACAGTGGATCCTAAGTCTTCCATTGTAAAAGAGGCGAAGATGCTTGGCATTAGCTTTGGGGATTGACCGGATGTAATGGCGGACGACAATTATTTTTGCCGTTTCCTATGGTTCCCGGCAGGAAGCCGTCCTGCCGGGATTGCTTTGTGGCAGGACAGCTTTGACTTGTCTGCCGTGGGGATTGGGACAGACAGGAGGTTATCGGCATGTCTTATATGGCAATGTACAGAAGATTCAGGCCGGCCCGGTTTGAAGAGGTAAAAGGGCAGGATGCCATAGTGACCACATTAAAAAATCAGATCAAGGCGGGCCGGATCGGACATGCTTATTTGTTTTGCGGAACCAGGGGGACGGGCAAAACGTCAATCGCCAAACTTTTTGCCAAGAGCGTAAACTGCGAACATCCGGTGGACGGCAGTCCCTGCATGGAATGCGCGTCGTGCAGGGCGATTGCGTCCGGTACGAGCATGAATGTGATCGAGATCGACGCTGCGTCTAACAACGGCGTGGATAATATCCGTGAAATTGTGGACGAAGTTTCCTATTCCCCGGCGGAGGGAAGATTTAAGGTTTACATTATTGACGAGGTTCATATGCTCTCTACGGGGGCGTTTAACGCGCTGTTAAAGACGCTGGAGGAACCGCCGTCCTATGTGATTTTCATTTTGGCGACGACAGAAGTCAATAAAATTCCGGTGACCATTTTATCGCGCTGTCAGCGGTACGATTTTAAGAGACTGACGGTGGAGCAGATTGAAGAGCGCATGCGGGAAGCCCTGCGCGATGCAGGGGAGACGCTGCAGATTGAGGACAGGGCCCTGCGCTTTATTGCAAAATCCGCAGACGGGGCAATGCGTGACGCCTGGAGCCTGCTGGATCAATGCCTGGCTTTCCACTTTGGGCAAAATCTCACCTATGACCGGGTGCTGGATGTACTGGGGGCGGTGGATACCGCCGTTTTTTCCGGTCTATTGCGGTGTGTGCTAAAGCAAGATGTGACGGGGTGCATCCGGGTATTGGAGGAAATCGTACTGCAGGGAAGGGATTTGGGGCAGTTTGTGGCCGATTTTGCGTGGTATTTGCGCAATCTCTTGCTGGTAAAGACATCCGGCGACGACAGTGAAGAAGTGGTTGACATTTCCAGTGAAAATCTGGCAAGATTAAAGGAGGAGGCGCAGATGGCCGAGACGGATGCCATTATGCGCTATATCCGCAATTTTTCCGAACTGTCTGCCCAGATTCGTTTTGCCGGACAGAAAAGGATTTTGATTGAAATGGCTTTGATCCGGCTGTGCAGGCCGCAGATGGAGAGCCGGGAGGACACTCTCCTAGACCGCATCCGCAGATTGGAGAGGGTGGTGGAGCAGATGGAGGGAGGCGTTGTCCCTGCTGCGGCCGTACCGCTGCACAATGCGGTTCCCGCTACGGATACAACTGCGGCTGCAAAAAAGGAAGCGCTCTCCAGGGCGGTTCCGGAAGATGTGCGCCGGATTGTGGAAAATTGGAGGGGAATCGCAGAACGTGCGTCCCAGCCGATGAAGTCTTATCTGAAAGGCGCGGGACTCAGCCTTGCGGGGGATAACCGCCTTTTGATCGCGCTGGAGGACGGGTTGGCGTCCGATTATTTTGCAAAAGATGCGGGGAACCGGGAAGCGCTGGAAGCGATGCTGTCTGATTTTGTGCATAAAACCGTGGAGGTGGAAATCCGCGTGGTACAAAGCAAAGCCGAATTTGAAAGTTCTTATGTGGATCTGACACAGATCATTCATACGGACATAGAGGAAGAAGCATAAAACGGAGGAATGACATGGCAAAAAGAGGTGGATTCCCGGGCGGTATGCCGGGTAACATGACCAATCTGATGAAGCAGGCGCAACGCATGCAGCGCCAGATGGAAGAAGGACAAAAGGAACTGGAGACGAAAGAGTTTTCGGCCAAGGCGGGCGGCGGCGCAGTGGAAGCGACCGTGAGCGGTAAAAAGGAACTTTTAAAACTTACCATTGCCCAGGAGGCAGTGGATCCCGATGATGTGGAAATGCTGCAGGATATGATTGTCGCCGCAGTCAATGAGGCGATGAAACAGGCGGAAGATGCCGGACAGGAATTGATGGGGAAAATGACCGGCGGTCTGGGCGGAGGTTTTCCCTTCTGATGGATCTTTACAGCGGTTATATCAATAAACTGATTGAGGAATTGGCAGCGTTACCCGGAATTGGGAGTAAGTCGGCGCAGCGCCTGGCTTTTCATCTGATCAGCCTTCCGGAGGGGAAGGTTTCGCGTCTGGCCAATGCCATGGTGTCGGCCAAACAGAACGTGCGTTATTGCCGGGAATGCTTTACTTTGACGGACAGCGATATCTGTCCGATCTGTGCCGACACACGGCGGGATCACGGGACGATCATGGTGGTGGAGAATGCCCGCGATCTGGCTGCCTATGAAAAAACGGGAAAATATAAAGGGGTATACCATGTGCTGCATGGCGCGATTTCGCCGATGCTGGGGATCGGGCCCCATGATATCAAACTTAAGGAACTGATGGAACGCCTTTCCGGGACGCAGGAGATTGCGGAAGTGATCATTGCGACTAACTCCAGCCTGGAAGGGGAAACGACGGCGATGTATATCAGTAAGCTGATCAAGCCCACAAAAATCCGGGTCACAAGGATTGCCAGCGGCGTGCCGGTGGGAGGGGATTTGGAATATATCGACGAAGTGACACTTTTGCGGGCGCTGGAAGGGCGCGTGGAACTGTAAGGGCAGGCAGGAATATATGCCCGTCAAAGCGGGCGGGGAGGTTTCGGTGAAAAAAGAACGGTTTGGGAAAACACAGGGCAGGGAAGTTTTTTTGTACACATTGGAAAACAGCCGCGGTATGAAAGTTGTGGTTAGCGATTTTGGCGCGGTGATTGTCCGGATTTATGCGCCGGATAAGGACAATCATATGGAGGATGTCTGCCTTGGGTATGATACGCTGGAAGAATACCAAAAAAATGGCTGCTTCTTCGGTGCGGTGATCGGGCCGAATGCCAACCGCATCGGGAACGCGCAGTATACGCTGGACGGTGTGACCTACCGGCTGGATGCCAATGACGGTGTGAATAATCTTCACAGTCATAGGGATATGGGCGCACATAAAAGGGTATGGGACGCGCAGGAAAAGGACGGCGGTATCCTTTTTACCCTGAAAATGAAAGACGGGGAACTGGGCTTTGGAGGCAATAAAAGTTTTCAGGTATTTTATGAAGTGACGGAGGATAACGGTCTTCGCATTACTTATGATGCGGACAGCGACCGTAATACGGTCATCAATATGACCAACCACTGCTATTTTAACCTGGACGGACACGGGGCGGGATCCGTTACATCCCATAAGCTGCAGCTGATGGCTTCGGCTTATACTCCTGCGGACGCAGGCTCCATTCCTTTCGGGGAGATTGTCCCGGTGGCGGGTACGCCCATGGACTTTACCAGTCCCCATGTAATTGGGGAGCGGATCGATGCCGATTTCGAGCAGCTTAGGATGGCAGGGGGATATGACCATAACTGGGTTTGCGACAATTGCGACGGTTCGGTCAGAAAAATTGCCGTGGTGACAAACGGATCGGGAAGCAGGACGATGGAGGTTTATACGGATCTGCCGGGCGTGCAGTTTTATGCGGGGAATTTCATGCGGGAGGAGCCCGGGAAAGGCGGAGCGGTGTATGATTACCGGGGAGGCTTGGCGCTGGAAACGCAGTTTTTCCCGGATACGCCCAACAAACCGCAGTTCCCGTCCTCGGTTTTTGGACCGGCAAGACATTATCATACGACGACCGTTTACCGGTTCGGCTGAAACAGGGGTTTTTAAGGCAGCGCCATACAAGCGGCGGCTGCCTTTTTAGTTTGCGCGCCATGG
>DERU01000293.1 GCA_002361095.1 Lachnospiraceae bacterium UBA3332 | reverse complement strand
AAGATTGAAAATTGAAATTTTCAATCGCGAGGTTTGTGTCTGCGCGTTGCTTGCCACAAACTCGTTATGCGCAGAAAGCAGCGCGGAAATGAGGTAAAATATGATCGCAGCGCAATATAAGGAAATGTTGGGTGCAAAATCCGTGATTCGTACGTTGTCGGAAAAGGCTGCGGCGCGCGCGAAGGTGATCGGATATGAGAATGTGTTTGATTATAGTTTGGGAAATCCATCCGTGCCGGCGCCCCAGGGGTTTACGGATACGCTGCTGTCCCTTTTGCGCAATAAGGATCCGATGGAACTGCACGGTTACAGTCCGACACTGGGAATCCACAGTGTGAAAGAAAAAATTGCGGCGTCCCTGCGCGCCCGCTTTGGTATACCTTATGGTCCGGAGCATATTTTTCCCACTTCGGCAGCGGCGGCGGCCCTCGCCCATGCGCTGCGCGCAGTGACGGTTTTTGGGGATGAGGTTTTGACCTTTGCGCCCTTTTTTCCGGAGTATCACCCGTATGTGGACTTGACGGGCGCGGTGCTGCGGGTAGCCCCGGCGGATACGAAAAGCTTTCAGATCGACTTTGGGGCAGCGCAAAAGATGATCGGGGAGAAAACGGCGGCAGTGCTGATTAATACGCCCAACAATCCGTCGGGAGCCGTTTATTCGGAACAGACGCTGCAAAAGCTGGCGGCGCTTCTGGAGAAAAAGAGCCGGGAGTACGGGCATGCCATCTACCTGATCTCCGATGAGCCTTACCGGGAAATCGTGTTTGATCATCAAGAGCAGCCTTATGTTTCCAAATACTATGCAGATACGCTCGTCTGCTATTCTTTTTCCAAATCCCTTTCCCTGCCGGGGGAGAGAATCGGGTATTTGGCGGTAAACCCGGCTTGCACGGAAGCGGAGACGATTGTAAATATGTGCGGACAGATTTCCCGGGGAATCGGACATAACTGCCCGTCTTCCCTGATGCAGCTTGCGATGGCCGAGTCGCTGGAGATGACCGTGGATTTTTCCATATATGAAAAGAACCGCAATTTGTTATACGATTGCCTCAAAGAAACCGGTTTGGAGGTGGTAAAGCCCGGGGGTACGTTTTACATTTTCCCCAAAGCGCCGGAAGAAGATGCGGCTGCGTTTTGCGAAAAAGCGCTGGATTATGATCTGGTGCTGGTTCCGGGGGATTCTTTCGGGTGTCCGGGATATTTTCGGATGGCCTATTGCATGGATACCGAAAAAGTGGAACGTTCCCTTCCCGTATTGCGGAAATTTATGAGGGAGACATACGGAAAATAAGAAATATGGAAGGTACTGCCGCAGGATGCGCAGGCATATATATGCTGTGTCATAGGGAAAAAGCAGGAGGACAGGGATTTGGAGGGTTTGATTGAAATTTTGAAAGCGGTGCTTTTTGGCATCGTGGAAGGCATTACGGAGTGGCTGCCCATCAGCAGCACCGGCCATATGATTCTGCTCAACGAGTTTGTGCACATGCAGGTGCGGCAGGAGTTTTGGGATATGTTTTTGGTGGTGGTGCAGCTGGGGGCGATTCTGGCCGTCGTTGTGCTCTATTGGAATAAAATATTTCCCTTTGATTTTTCGAGGGGGGCGAAGAGCGTTGTCAAAACCGATATTTTTGTTATGTGGTTTAAAATTGTGGCGGCGTGCATCCCGGCGGCCGTGGTGGGCGTCTGCTTCGATGAACTTCTGGAAAAATATCTTTACAATCCCACCACGGTGGCGGTTATGCTCATTTTGTTCGGCATAGGTTTTCTCGTGATCGAAAACGGAAACCGCGGGAAAAAGGCGAGGGTGCGGAACCTGAAAAAGCTGACTTACCGGGATGCGCTGATTATCGGCCTTTTTCAGCTGGTAGCGGCGGTCTTTCCCGGCACTTCCCGTTCCGGGGCGACGATTCTGGGCGGTTTGATGATCGGGGTATCCCGCACGGTGGCGGCCGAATTTACGTTTTTTTTGGCAATTCCGGTTATGTTGGGCGCAAGCCTGTTAAAAATTGTCAAGTTCGGTTTTGCTTTTACCGGAAATGAACTGGCGATCCTGTTTGTGGGTATGGCGGTGGCGTTTGCGGTTTCCGTGGCGGTGATACGCTTTTTGATGGGATATATCAAAAAGCATGATTTCAAAGCTTTCGGATGGTACCGCATCGTCCTGGGAGTCTTGGTATTGCTTTATTTCTATGTGCTTAAGGGAATGATGCAGGCGTAAGGGGCAGGTTCTGCCTAAGCCCCACCCCGTGAATCGAAAAATCCATTGCAGTGATAACTTGTAAGAAAGTATTGAAATTGCAGAGCCGTTTATGGTATATTAAATTTATGTGCAAAGCAACCGGTGGGTAGTCCGCCTGCTTTTTGGACGGCGGTTTATAAGGGTTGCATAACAGTTTACAATTCAGGAAAAGGGAAGGTACACTTCTATGCGAAAAAGTATTAAGCGGACAGTTAGTATCCGGGTGGTGGCTTCACTGGCGGCAGTCATTTTATTCAGTGTCATGATGACGATCAGCATACTCCGTGTGGACAATAACCAGACGGCCAGCGCCCAGGCCAATGCATTGCTCAGCAGGGCCCAGCAGGCGGAAACGGCGCATTATAAGTGGTCCAGCAATTTAAGCAATGCGTTATATGCCGGGACGGAGTTTACCGGCAGTATGGATCCTACCACTTGTGTTTTGGGGCAATGGATTTATGGCGAAGCCGGGACG
The DNA here is from genome assembly GCA_002361095.1 of Lachnospiraceae bacterium UBA3332. Classification (GTDB taxonomy): domain Bacteria; phylum Bacillota; class Clostridia; order Lachnospirales; family Lachnospiraceae; genus Gallintestinimicrobium. The sequence goes on along the minus strand of DERU01000293.1, from coordinate 7,366 downwards.
GAGGATCAGACGGTTTTGGGGCTGCGGGAGCAACTGGAGCCGTTACATAAAGAATTGCATGAATCTGCGGCTTATGTACTGGAATTGTTAGAGACCGATCCTGCGCAGGCCAGGGATTATTACCAACAGACGATACAGTCCAACCTGGGTGTATTGGTGGGAAAGCTGGATGAAGTTGTAGCGCAGGGGACAAAGCTGAATGAGGAGAACCAGGCGCGTATGGAGAGTGTGATTCTCACGATGCATGCGACCTCGATCATCGGGCTTTCCATCTCCCTGATCTGTCTGATCGGCTTGATTACATATGTACTGCGCAGTGTCTTAAAGCCCATTTTGATTATTACCGAAAAAACCCGGCCCCTGCAGGAAGGCAGGCTGGCGCTGGATTTGGATTACAGTGCGGATAACGAATTGGGTGATTTGGCCGATACGCTTAAGAAGGCCCTAAAGAGGATCCGGGATTATGTGGAAGATATCAACCGTATTATGGGTCTTTTGTCGGAAGGGAATTTCAACGTAAAGACTTCCAGTCCTTTTATCGGGGACTTTAAGTCGATTGAGGATTCGATTGCAAGCTTTACCTCTACGATTTCCATGGCCTTTAACCGGATTCAATTGGCAGAGAATAAGGTTTCCGGCAACGCAGAGCAGTTATCCAGCGGTTCCCAGACGTTAGCCCGGGGTGCGACCCAGCAGGCCAGCGCTGTGGAGGAATTGTATTCCATGCTGGATGATCTTTCCCAGAGTGCGAAGAAGAATGTGGAGACGGCGTTCCATGCGCAGGAGAGCGCAAGGCTGACAGGCGAACAGGTTACCATCAGCAGCAAACAGATGGAAGAAATGGTGGCGGCCATGGGCGATATTTCGGAGGCTTCCCAAAAGATCGGCCGGATTATCGCGACGATAGAAAACATTGCGTTCCAGACCAATATTCTGGCCTTGAATGCGGCGGTGGAGGCTGCCAGGGCGGGTACCGCAGGGCGCGGGTTTGCGGTGGTTTCCAATGAGGTCCGCAGTTTGGCGACCCAGTCCGATCAGGCGGCGAAGGCGACGAAAGAACTGATTGAGAATTCCGTTCTGGCTGCGGAGAAAGGCAGTAAGATTGTGGACGAGGTTTCCAAGACCCTGACGACGACATTGGATCTTGTGGTGCAGTCGAATGATGCGATCGGTACGATTGCCAAAGCGGTGCAGAACGAAGCAACTGCAATTTCCGAGGTTACGCAGGGGATCGGACAGATTGCGGACGTGGTACAGACCAATTCTGCGAGCAGTGAGGAATCGGCGGCGGTCAGTTCCGAGTTGTTTGAGCAGGTGCGTCTGCTGCAGGATCAGACCAAGAAATTCCGCTTAAAGCAGAACTAAACAGGCAGGTGTCCTTTATGGCGCGTCGCCACATAGAAAAGCCGGTATTTATAATCCGGAAAAACGGCAGGGCAGGAATCCTGCCGTTTTTTTGTTGACGGCCGGTTATTTTGTGACAATTTTGCGCTAAATTTTCCCGGAAAAGCTTGTTTTTATTGACAATATGGGATTTTAGAGGTAAACTGAATCCGAAGTTGAGACGTAAGTTGGTTGGATTTATGATAATTTTCTCATACTGTAGGTCAAAAAGAAAGATTTATGATAGTTCAGCCGGCTTTCATACGTAACGGCGTGCCGGGTAACGGTATGTTCCCAAAGGGCGTGGCGGTCGGAAGAGCGGACGGTTACGGATGGTTTGCGGAAGAACAAATTTTTCTTAGACGGAAAAAAGGAGAATCAAATGGCAAGGAAGAAAGCAGTGGAAGTAAGTGGAGCGGCAGAGGTGAAGGAAGCGGTTGAAGCCAAGGAGGCGGAAACCGTTGCGGAGGCCGTAAAGGACAATGGGACAGAAAAGGCCGATGCAGAGCCTGAAAAGACCGAGGAAAAGCCGGTGGTGAAGAAGACACGTACGAGGAAAGCGGCAGAGCCCAAGGCAGAGAAGAAGACCCCCGGGCGGAAGAAAAAGGCGGTTGCGGCGGAGGAAGCGCCTGTGGCGAAAAAGGCTGCTGCGGTAAAGGAAGCCGCAGATACGGAGAAGGTTTCCCAAAAGAGGGGGCCCAGAAAGGCCAAGGAAGTGGAAGCTTCGGTATGCCTGCAGTATTCCGGAAAGGATTACACTACGGAGAAGCTGATTGCGATTGCAAAGGACATATGGCAGTATGATCTTGGGCAGGATCCGAAAGGTTTAAAGAGCGTGGAATTGTACGTGAAGCCAGAGGAGAATGTGGTTTACTACGTAATGAATAAGGAGACGACGGGAAGCTTTACAATTTAAGCGGATGGTCTGACCGTCCGGACGGATTTGGACAGGGAACTATCGCCGGATGCACATGGTGGCATCGGCGGTAGTTTTTGCATTGTGGGATTTATTTCCGCATACAATGCGCCAAGTGGCTGCCCGCAGCGGGATTTTGACGTCCTTTATATTTTTTTCATAGATTGTTCATAAGTATTTTGGGAAAAAGAGGTTGACAATAAATGGGGTTAGTGATATCTTAATCATCAGAAGGTGTTAGCACTCAAACGAAACGAGTGCTAATAAAGAAAGCGGAAGGAGGAATCATGGAACTGGATGAGAGAAAGCGGAAGATTTTGCAGGCAGTGATCCGCACATATCTGGAGACGGGCGAGCCGGTGGGCAGCAGGACCATTTCCAAATATACTGATCTGAATTTAAGTTCCGCGACCATCCGCAATGAGATGTCCGATCTGGAGGAGATGGGCTATATCATACAGCCCCACACTTCTGCGGGACGGATTCCTTCCGATAAGGGCTACCGTTTCTATGTGGATACCATGCTGGAGGAGAAGGAGCGGGAGGTTGATGAACTCAAAGGCTTGCTGGTGGAGAAGGATGAGAAGATGGACACCCTGCTAAAGCGGGTGGCGAATGTTCTCGCCACAAACACCAATTATGCGGCGATGATCACGGCTCCGCAATACCATCAGAATAAGCTGAAGTTCATCCAGCTTTCCCAGGTAGATGAACACCAGATTCTGGCGGTTATCGTGGTGGAAGGCAATGTGATTAAGAACAGCATGTTAAGGGTGGAAGAGGCTTTGGATCATGAAACACTCTTAAAGCTGAACATTCTTTTGAACACCCACCTAAACGGGCTGTCCATTGAGGAGATCAATTTAGGAATGATCGCCGGATTGAAGAAACAGGCAGGGATTCACAGCGCCATCATCAGCGAGGTAATTGATGCCGTCGCAGAGGCGATTAAGTCCGACGAGGATTTGAAGATTTATACGAGCGGAACCAGAAATATCCTGAAATACCCGGAACTGACGGACAACCGCGAAAGGGCGGGGGAACTGATCAACGTTTTTGAGGAGAAGAAGTCGCTCCACGAGTTTGTCACGGAGACGCTTTCGGAGGAAAAGAACACGGGGATTCAGGTATATATCGGCAGTGAAGCGCCGGTACAGTCCATGAAGGACTGCAGCGTGGTGACTGCGACCTATGATCTGGGCGAGGGCATGCGGGGGACGGTGGGAATTATCGGGCCTAAACGCATGGATTATGACAAAGTAATCGGCACACTCAAAACATTGATGAACGAATTGGACACTTTATATAAGAAGTAGAAAGGATGGCAGACGTGGCAGACGAGAGAAAGGAAGAGGAACTGGATCAGGAAACCACAGGGAATCCGGAACCCGGACAGGAGAAGACGGCCCCCGAGGAGAACTGCGAGGCAGAGGGTTTTGGGGAAGCAGGCGGCGCAGAGGAATGTGAGACGGGCGGGGACGACGCGCAGGAAACCGATACGACGGCCGAAGGGGACGCGGCGGAAGCACAGCCTGACGGATCTGCGGCCGACAAGGAGAAAAAAGGATTTTTTGCCAAGAAAAAGGATAAGAAAGAAGAAGCCTACAAAACGCAGATCAGTGAACTGCAGGATAAGGTAATGCGGCAGATGGCGGAGTTTGAAAATTTCCGCAAACGCACGGAAAAGGAAAAGACCGCCATGTTTGAGACAGGGGCCAAGAGCGTTGTGGAAAAGATTCTTCCGGTAGTGGATAATTTTGAGAGGGGGCTGGCGAGCGTTCCCGAAGAGCAGCAGGAAGAACCGTTTGTGGAGGGTATGAACAAGATCTATAAGCAGCTGATGACCGAACTGGAGAATCTTGGCGTAAAGCCCATCGAAGCGGTGGGACAGGAATTTAATCCGGAACTGCATAATGCAGTGATGCAGGTGGAGAACGACGAACTGGAATCCGGCACGGTGGCGCAGGAACTCCAGAAAGGGTACACCTACAGGGACAGCGTAGTCAGACACAGCATGGTAGCAGTGGTGCAATAACGGCGCCTTAGAAGAATATACTTTTCATTTAGATAGCCAAAAGGCAGAAGGAGACATTATGAGTAAAATTATTGGTATTGACCTTGGTACAACAAACAGCTGTGTAGCGGTTATGGAGGGCGGCAAGCCTACCGTCATCGCAAATGCGGAGGGCGCACGGACCACACCTTCGGTGGTGGCGTTTTCCAAAAACGGAGAGAGACTGGTGGGGGAACCCGCCAAACGGCAGGCCGTGACGAATGCGGAAAAGACGATCGCTTCCATTAAGAGGCATATGGGCACGGATTATAAGGTGGATATTGACGGAAAGAAATATTCCCCGCAGGAAATTTCCGCTATGATTTTGCAGAAACTCAAAGCGGACGCGGAGAACTATTTGGGCGAGAAAGTAAACGAGGCCGTCATCACCGTTCCTGCCTACTTTAATGACGCACAGCGTCAGGCAACGAAGGATGCCGGCAAGATTGCGGGTTTGGACGTAAAGCGTATTATCAACGAACCCACTGCGGCGGCGCTTGCATATGGGCTGGACAATGAGAAAGAACAAAAGATTATGGTTTACGATCTGGGAGGCGGTACGTTCGACGTGTCCATTATCGAGATCGGCGACGGCGTAATCGAAGTTTTGGCAACCAACGGCGATACCCATCTGGGCGGCGACGATTTTGACAATAAGATTATTAACTGGATGGTTTCCGAGTTTAAAGGACAGCAGGGTGTGGATCTGTCCAACGATAAGATGGCAATGCAGAGGCTCAAGGAGGCGGCCGAGAAAGCCAAGAAGGAACTCTCCTCCGCTACCACTACCAACATCAACCTTCCGTTCATCAGCATGAATGCCAGCGGCCCGCTGCATTTTGACATGAATCTGACGAGGGCAAAATTTGACGAACTTACAAGCGACTTGGTAGAGCGGACGGCGATTCCGGTACAGAACGCGCTGCGTGATGCAGGCGTGAATGCCTCCGAACTGGGCAAGGTTTTGCTGGTGGGCGGTTCCACCCGTATTCCGGCCGTGCAGGATAAAGTGAAGCAGCTGACCGGTCATGAGCCCAGTAAGTCCTTGAACCCTGACGAATGCGTTGCGCTGGGCGCTTCCATCCAGGGCGGTAAGCTTGCGGGAGATGCGGGCGCAGGAGATATTTTGCTTTTGGATGTAACGCCCCTGTCCCTGTCCATTGAGACGATGGGCGGCATTGCGACCAAGCTGATTGAGAGAAATACGACGATCCCTACAAAGAAGAGCCAGATTTTCTCTACGGCTGCGGATAACCAGACGGCGGTGGATATCAATGTCCTGCAGGGCGAGAGACAGTTTGCAAAGGATAATAAGTCCCTCGGACAGTTCAGGTTGGACGGTATCCCGCCCGCAATGCGCGGTGTGCCGCAGATCGAAGTAACTTTCGATATTGACGCCAACGGTATCGTAAATGTGTCCGCAAAGGATCTGGGTACCGGCAAGGAACAGCATATCACCATCACGGCCGGTTCCAATATGTCGGATGACGAGATTGACAAGGCGGTAAGGGAAGCCGCCGAGTTTGAGGCGCAGGATAAGAAAAAGAAAGAAGCGATTGATACCCGCAATAGTGCGGACTCCTTCGTGTTCCAGACCGAGAAAGCCCTGGGAGAGGTTGGCGATAAGATCAGCGAGAGCGAGAAGTCCGGTGTGGAGGCAGATTTGAATGCGCTCAAAGCGATGCTGGAATCCACAAAGGACGTGGAACTTTCCGATAGTCAGGTCGCAGAAATCAAGGCGGCGCAGGAGAAGCTGATGCAATCCGCACAGGCGTTGTTCGCCAAAGTTTACGAGCAGGCACAGGGAGCGGCCGGGCAGGCAGGCCCTGACATGGGAGCGGCGCAGGGCGGTGCTTCCGGCAGCAATCCGGATGACGATATCATCGACGGGGACTTTAGGGAAGTATAAAAGGGTAGCGCAAAAGGGGGTCAAGCGATTGGCCCCTGCTTGTGCGTAAAAAATAACCGTTACCCGTTTGCAAGTATCCGGGCGGTTACAGGGATTTGGGTTATCGGCAACATGGAGGTTATATATGGCAGAACAGAAAAGAGATTATTATGAGGTTCTCGGCGTCGGGAAAGACGCCGACGATGCTGCCCTCAAAAAGGCATACAGGGTTCTTGCAAAAAAATATCATCCGGATATGAATCCCGGGGATAAAGAAGCGGAGAAAAAATTTAAGGAAGCTTCCGAGGCCTATGCGATTTTGAGCGATCCTGAAAAACGCCGGCAGTATGATCAGTTTGGGCATGCGGCCTTTGACGGCGGCGCGGGTGGCGGCGGCTTCGGCGGCTTTGATTTTAGCGGCGCGGACTTTAACGACATATTCGGGGATATATTCGGGGATTTGTTTGGCGGCAGGAGAGGCGGAGGCGCCAGGAGCGGCCCCATGAAGGGGGAAAATCTGCGCACAAGCCTGCGGATCACTTTTGAGGAAGCGGTTTTCGGAACAGAGAAGGAAATTGAACTGACCGTCAAGGAGGAGTGCAAGACCTGTCACGGTACGGGGGCAAAACCGGGGACGAAGCCGGAAACCTGTACCAAGTGCGGTGGGAAAGGGCAGGTGGTATTTACCCAGCAGTCCTTCTTTGGTACGGTTCGGAACGTGCAGACCTGTCCGGACTGTAACGGCAGCGGAAAGGTTATAAAGGATAAATGTACGGATTGCCGGGGAAGCGGTTATGTGCCGATGAAGAAGCGCTTTGCCGTATCCATACCGGCCGGTATCGATAACGGCCAGTGCAAGAGACTGGCCGGTCAGGGCGAACCCGGCGTAAACGGAGGCCCTAGGGGCGATGTGCTGGTGGAGGTGATTGTCGGCAGGCATCCGATTTTCCAGAGACAGGATACCAATATTTACTCCACTGTGCCGATCTCTTTTGCCGTGGCGGCACTGGGAGGCGAAGTGGTCATTGATACGGTGGACGGTAAGGTGATCTATGATGTAAAGGCAGGTACGCAAACCGATACAAGGGTACGCCTCAAGGGTAAGGGAGTTCCTTCCCTGCGGAAC
>DERU01000167.1 GCA_002361095.1 Lachnospiraceae bacterium UBA3332 | reverse complement strand
TCGGATATGCAGCCGCAGGAAACCCCTGCACGTCAGCCGCCGCTTCTGCCCGGTCCGCGTGCCTGCCTCCCGCCTTGGCCGCTGCCATTGGGGGCTGAACGGTTACTGAAAATCAATTTTGCAGGTTCCTTTTCACGGGATGGGGAAGGGCTTGTCAGTCAGACTGTTATGCTGACTGCATTCCCTTCCAAAACACCTTTCAAAATCTGCAGCCCCTGTTCCAATTCCTTCTCTGTTTTCGTAGACGTAACCGCCACCCGGATAAAGGAAGCCGCAGAGCCGCTTCCTATGGCAAACCGATGGGAACCCAATATATGCACGCCCCTTTGCAGGGAAAGGACTTCGGCCTCCTGGCTTGTCATTTGCCCGGGAAGCGGAAGCCAGTAAAAAAACCGCGCCGCAAGATCCTGCTGCTGTCCCGGAAAAACGGAACCGAAAATCCGGTTTCTCCGCTTTGCCAGCGCCGTTTTTTGCCGGACAATCTGCATGGCCGTTCCCGTTTCTATTAAGTGTGCCACAATCTCCGCATTCAGGGAAACCGTTTTTAAGTTGATATGCAGCATTCCCGCAGTCAGCGCTTCCCGGTACGCCTCCGGAAACGCCAGAAACGCAACGCGCAATCCGGCGCACAAGGATTTTGAAATGCTGCAGATATGGACTGTCTGCCCCGGAAGCAGGGAAAAAAACGACTGCACATTTTTAGGGGCCAAAAAGGAATAAATATCATCCTCAATTACCAGCAGACCGTATCTGTGCGCCAGTTTGGCAAGCTCCTGCCTGCGGGCGGGAGGCATATACAGGCTCGTGGGATTGCTGCAGGTGGGCATCAGGTAAATCCCTTTGATATCCATATTTTTGCAAATACGCAGCAGGGAATCCGGCGTCATACCGTACGCATCCACATCCACCGGAATCAGCCGGATATCCAAAAAATTGGCCAGGCCCTTGAAGTTTGTGTAGGTAAACGCATCCACCGCAATTTTATCCCCCGCCCGAAACAGGGAAACCAGGACGACAGCCAGCGCATTCTGCGCCCCGGCGGTCAGCAAAAGATTTTTCCCTGTCGTGTCGATGCCGAAATGGCGGAGCCATTTTGCGGCCGCCCCAATCTGCCCTTTCGACCCGAACGGATCGCTGTATTCCAAAAGTTCCGCCTGCCCCAAATCACCCAACACCCCCTGGGCGGCGCGCATAATTTCCTGATTGCACTCATAAAACGGCTGAATGGTTCCCATTTCCATGACACCATGGTTTTCCTCCAAAAACGTATTGCGCGCCAGAACCCCGGGTGATACAAACGTCCCTTTCCCTGTCACCGCATATAAAAGCCCTTTCCACTCGCATAATTTATATGCCCTTGTGACTGTTCCCACGTTTAAATCCAGAAAATCCGCCAGTTCGCGCTGCGGCGGCAGCTTCGTATTCTCTATAAGCTGCCCGCTCCTAATCGCCTTCTCCAGACCGGCTGCTATCGATAAATAGTACGGCTGTTCCAGTTCCTCCCTGCGCGGCTTCCATGACATAGGGTAATTTTCAAAAGAATTGACCGGCATTGCTACTCCTCCCGCAATATTGTATGCATACAATTTCAACCTTATAATAGGATACTGTAACACGGTAACGCGTACCCTGTATCACCCATACCGCCGAAAACGCAGGCTTCCCATCCTCACAAAATTGTACAGAAAAAGGAGCGCAATATGAAAAAAACTACTACCAAAAGCATCGCACACATCGGTATTATGGCAGCGGCCGTATACGCCGCCTCCGCTTTCCTGCAAATCCCCATCCCCACCGCAATCGGCAGTACGCGGCTTCACATGGGAAACGTGACCTGCCTTTTGTCCGGCATGCTTCTCGGCGCAGTGCCGGGAGGCCTTGCCGCCGGAATCGGCTCCTTGTTTTTTGACCTGACCAATCCGGCCTATATCGCCTCGGCTCCGTTCACCTTCCTTTTTAAATTCGCCATGGCATGGTTATGCGGAAAAATCATTTCCAAAGACAGGCCGGAAACCAAAACCCGTTTTGTCCTCGGGGCATCCGCAGGTTCCCTATCTTATGTCCTTTTCTATGTAACCAAAAACTATGCGGAGGGCAGATGGGTATTAAAACTTCCACAGGAGGCGGTTCTCCTCTCCACAGTACAGAAAGGCGCCGCTTCCTTTGTAAACGCCGTTATCGCCGTCACCGTCGCGGTTCCCCTCGGCCTCGCCCTCTGCCGCCGTCCGCCCTCCGGTTTTTTCCCGCCCCATGCATCGTAACGAAAGGTTATGTCTGTAACGGTCCAGACCTGTCTGGGCCGTTACTTATGCCCATAATATTTCCGGATAAAATCTTGACTTTTTAGACCTTCACCCCTAAACTAAAAACAGCCAACGGTTCGGGAAATATGGCTTTTATCCGTGACGGCGTGTCAATAGCCGACGCATGTAAATTTAGAAAGGAAACAATCCGAATGGAATCTTTTGATAATAAGCTGTTTTGCGCCGAGATACAGCTGGAATTAGTCCGCTATATAGACACCCGGTTGGAACAGATTGAACTTTTACTTTATAAATTGGACAGGCTCGCCCGGCTGGCGGTCAGGGACGCCGCTCAGGAAGCCGAACGGAAACAACTGCAAACGGAAGTGGTACGTCTGCAGCAGGAAATCGACCGTATCGCTTCACAGCTAAACGTTTCTCCCGACTAGTGCACTTTTCAAACACACTCCGGTACTCCTGCATCCTGTTACCCGCCGGTTACATTTCACAGGGCAGGGAGAGCTTGAGCCAAACCGGGGAGCGGACGGCGGGGTAGGCGAGGGCGGATCTTTTCCGAGGGCAATATCCAAAACGGGAAATTCCTCCAAATCCCTTGATAATTTGGGGAACTTCTCCGTTTTGGATATGCAGCCTCCGGAAAAGATCCGCCCTCGCCTAC
>DERU01000281.1 GCA_002361095.1 Lachnospiraceae bacterium UBA3332 | reverse complement strand
ACAAGAAGATGATCAATGAGGCGGTGAAAACGTATCCCAATTTCAAGGCGGTCGCTACCACGCTGCGCGAAGTAAAGACGGCTACCGTGAACGACTGGAGCGCGCTTTGCTGGGCGGGCGGCGAAATTTATAAAGCCAAGGATTACAAAGGGCTGGAAATCATGGATCGTGTGGGGGGCGGAGATTCCTTTGCTTCCGGTCTGATTTACGGTCTGATGACTACGGGCGACGCTGCAATCGCGGTCAATTACGGCGCTGCGCACGGGGCGCTGGCGATGACCACACCCGGCGATACCACGATGGCCAGCAAAAAGGAAGTGGAGGCCGTCATGGGCGGCGCAGGTGCACGGGTACAGAGATAAAATTTTTTGCCACAGGCAAGCTGTAAGGCAGGGGAGGCAGAATGGACGTTTTACAGAGAATTTATGAGATCGGAATTGTGCCGGTCATTGCAATCGAGGATGCCCAAAAGGCGGTGGGATTGGCAAAGGCGCTGGTCAGGGGCGGACTTCCCGCTGCGGAAGTGACGTTCCGCACCGCTGCGGCGGAGGAAGCGATACGGCGGATTGTGGCGGAGGTTCCCGAGATGCTGGTAGGCGCGGGAACGGTCCTGACCAAAGAGCAGGCGGACCGGGCCATAGCGGCGGGCGTACAGTTTATTGTCAGTCCCGGTTTTAACCCGGAGATTACGAAGTATGTCATTGACAAGGGGATGCTGATGATGCCCGGGACGGCGACTCCCGGCGAGATGGAACAGGCTATGGCCATGGGGCTTTCCGTCGTCAAATTTTTCCCGGCGGAGCAAAACGGCGGCGTCGCGAAACTTAAGGCGGTGGCAGGGCCTTATGCGAATCTGCGGTGGATGCCCACCGGGGGCGTGAATGAAAAGAACCTTTTGGACTATCTGAAGTTCAATAAAATCATCGCCTGCGGCGGTACATGGATGGTAAAGAAGGAATTGATAGAGGCGGAAAACTGGGATGAGATCGAGCGTCTCACCAGACAGGCCGTGCAGACCATGTTCGGATTCAAACTGGCCCATATCGGGATCAATGCCGAAAACGAAGCGGAGGCCAAAAAAGCGGCGGATATGTTCGGCATGATGTTCGGTTTTGCCCAGAAAGAAGGCGGGAACAATTATTTCATGGGTGAGAACGAGGTGGAAATCATGAAGACCCCGTTCCATGGAAGGCTGGGGCATATCGCAATCTCCACCAATACGCTGCCCCGCGCGGTTGCATATTTCAAGGCAAAAGGGTTTTCGTTCAGGGAAGAAACCGTTACCGATAAGATCGCCTATTTTACGGATGAAATCGCGGGTTTCGCGGTACACCTGACACAGCGGTAACGTAAAACGGACGGCGGCGCACAGTGTCATTGCAAACGTTTGGTCTGCGGTGACGCCGTGCGCCGCCGTCCGTTTCCTGTCCGGTGTAAAGCACCGCTTTGCTTTAAGGATTCAGCCGGTTGGGGCCGCGGAAGATAAAGGCGGCTTCTTTGATGTGCAGGTTTAACAGGAGCATGGTCAGGCGGTCGATGCCCAGACCGAAGCCGCCGTGGGGAGGGCAGCCGTATTTGAAAAACGCCAGGTAGAATTTTACGTCCTCTGTCAGTCCCTTCTCGTCGGCCTGTGCTTTTAATCTGTCGTAGCGGTGTTCCCGCTGGGCCCCGGTAGTGATTTCCACCCCTTTCCAAATCAGGTCATAGCCCTGCGGGATGCCGCTGTCGTCCCGCATATGGTAAAAGGCCCGCTTTTCGGCCGAAAAATCCGTTACGAAGAGGAATTCGTGTCCGAAATGCTTTTTGGTCCATTCGTAGCTGAGGCGTTCGGCGTCGGTGGTCAGGTCGCCTTTTTCGGATTCCTCCACAGTATAGCCGAATTCTTCTTCCAGTCCTTTGTATAAATCCTGCAGGGAAACCACCGGGAACGGCGTCCGGGGCACGGTGAGCGGCGTGCCGAATAATGCTTCTATTTGTGCGCCGTATTTTTCGTATACGGCCTGCAGACCGGCCCGTAACATTTCCTCTTCCAGCTTCATCACGTCGCGGAAGGAATCGATGTAGGAAAATTCCAGATCAAATCCGGTGAATTCTGTCGCATGTTTGCTGGTAAATGATTTTTCCGCGCGGAAAACAGGTCCCACTTCAAAAATTTTCTCAAACCCGGCGGCCATTGCCATCTGTTTATAAAACTGCGGACTCTGGGCAAGATAAGCGCTGCGGTCGAAATAGCGGACTTCAAAAACATCCGAGCCGCTTTCGCTTGCCGTCCCGATCAGCTTGGGGGAGTGGATTTCGATAAACGACCGGTCGGTTAAAAACTCCCGCATGGCTTGTACCAGTGTGGTCTGCACTTTGAACATCAGCTGGTTTTCGTCCGTGCGCAGGTCGATCCAGCGGTAATCAATCCGCTGGTCAATGCCCGAACGTTCCAGTGCTTTTTTCTTCTTCGTGGCCGGAATTTCTTTGCGCACAATGGGAAGGGCATCCGCCAGGCTTTCTATGCAAAGGGTATCCGGAAGCAGTTCGATGCCGCCCAGCTTCACATATTCGTTTTCAATGACCCTGCCCGTAACCGTGAGAACCGAGTCGGCGGTCAGGGGTTCAATTTGGGTTCCCAATGCGGGATGCGCTTCTTTTTCAATGGTGATCTGCAGTTTTCCGGTGATGTCCTTTAATACGATAAAGGCCATGGCTTTGCTGTTGCGGAAATTTTCCACAAAGCCCTGCACCTTGACGGTTTCGCCAATATGGTTTGGTATATCCGCTATATAGACTCTGTTCATGACGGGACTCCTCCGACTTTCCGATTGTATCATTATCGCTGTGATTCAAACAAACCCGAAATCATATTTACTATCATAAAATATTTAGCTCTAATTTGCAAGAAGTTAATGACTCTTTCCACGGGAATCCGTAACAGTTCAGCCCCCAATGGCAGCAGTTTTGGGCGGGAGGCAGGCACGCGGACCGGGAAACTGGCAGCAAAGGATCCGCAGGCATGGGCAGTCTCCAAATGGCGGGCACAGGAGCGCACGGTCGTTTCAGGAT
>DERU01000126.1 GCA_002361095.1 Lachnospiraceae bacterium UBA3332 | reverse complement strand
GCGTGCCTGCCTCCCGCCTTAAGCCGCTGCCATTGGGGCCGAAACCGTTACTTTTACAGTCCATATGAAAACAATGCGAAAACCCGCTGATTTCCGATGTATCAATCAGCGGGTTTTCGTCTTTTTAAAATATATTCACGCTTTACCTTTCGCGGCCACTGCCAGTCACGGCACTTATTCCTGGCTATCCAGGTCAATCGCAAAAGAGGCATAGCCTTCTTCCGTCTCCGGTGTGGCATTATAATACCGGACATTCTTGTTGATCCCGGCTATCTCTGCCATCTCCGCATCCGTCAGTTCAAAGTCAAAAATATCCGCATTTGCCCTGATATGGTCAGGATTGGTGGAACCGGGAATGATCTGATTCCCCATCTGTACATGCCAGCGTAAAATGATCTGTGCGCTGCTCTTTCCATATTTTTCTGCCAGCGAAGCAAATACCGGCTCCTCCAGCAGCGCCCTGTCGCCATGTCCCAAAGGATACCATGCCATCACACGGCAGCCGCAGTCTTTCAGCATGTCAATGGTTTCCGTATCCATATAATAAGGATGTGCTTCCATCTGAATCACATGGGGCTTGACCTCGCATTCCTTAAGGAGCTTTTCAAGTTTCTCCCCGTGGAAGTTTGAAATACCGACGGACTTAACCTTACCCTCCTTATATGCCGCCTCCAGTTTACGGTAACCGGCCATAAAATCACCGGCGGGCTGATGAATGAACATAAGATCGATATAATCCGTATCCAGAAGTTCCAGGCTCTTTTCCACCGTTCCTTCGGTCAGATACTGGCTCGCCCATATTTTTGTGGAAAGAAAAATATCTTCCCTTGCCACTTTTGATTTCTTCATGGCCCTGCCCACGGCGCGCTCATTCATATAGGCCTGCGCAGTATCAATCATACGGTAACCACAGTTCAGCGCATCCAAAACAGCCTTTTCCGCCTGTGCCGGTGTCATCAGAAAGGTACCGATCCCCACTGCCGGCATCCCAATTCCATTGCTGAGTGTAAATGTCATCATTGATTTGTCCTCCTCTTTGAATTATTGCCAGTGTTAAACCCGCCCGCCATCCATGCCGCAATCCTCCAAGGTCTGGTCATTGGACTTTACCAGTTCACAGAGCGTCACATGTTCATTGCGGTATCTGGCCGCAGGATTTTTTTCCGGGTTGGGCAGGGCAAACTGCACCGCCATTTTGGGGCAGGCATGGACGCAGGCGAAACATGCCTGACACCCTTCTTTGCTGTGAACGGCATACTGGTTTTCCAGACGGATACATCCTGCGGGACATACCCTTGTACAGATTCCGCAGCCGACGCATTCCTCCGTCACCCGAAAAGCTGCCCATACGGTTTCCGGCGCATTTTTAACCATCTTTGTATACATTTTGTGCGCTGTCTTTTCTGCAAGGCTGGCTTTCTGTATCCCACATTTTTTTTCCCGTATGGCGGTACGTATTTCTTCCAGATGTTTCCCCACCTGTTTATCTTTTGCCATCTGTTCGTTCATATCGAATACCGGAAGAAAATTGTCCACCATTTCGATGGTCGTGATATAGTCTGCCTTTTTACCCGCATCCCGGATAAATAAATCCGCGATTTCCGCAGCTCCTCCATGGTGTGAACCGTAAGTCAGCACCACAAACAGATAATCCGTCCCAAAAGAAGCCCTGCGGATAAATTCCTTTACCATCCCCGGCATTTCATGCCCATATACCGGACATACAATTCCAATGCTGTCCGCAGAAAATTCCAGCCTTTCCTTTTTTATTATCTGCGGGATGCTTACAATCTTTTCGTCCAGTTCCTTTGCCACATATAGACTGTTACTGGTTCCTGTAAAGTAAAAAACCATTTCCGCCCCCTCCTTACAAATGCATTGTACTGCCGGCTTCGCCGTTTGTACAATGCCAATTTTGCAATCCGGATTTCAGAAAGTGAAACCTGAATATTTACTTCCCTTTCCCTGTCTGTTATAATAAATGAAAATAAAACCTTGCCGCCGGGCAGTCCGGCTAAAATTTTGTGCTTGGGGAAAATCTGATTTCAAGCGCCAAAAGAGTGGCACAAAGGAGGGGAATATCTTATGGTTGATTATGAAATCCTGCATCAGTTCGTCACTTTTTACCGGACCGGAACCTTACGTGAAACGGCAGAAAAAATGCATATTTCCCAGCCTACGCTGACAAGAAATATGCAGAAACTTGAGGCGGAATTTGGCGTCCCCCTCTTTAACCGCACCAAAAACAGCATTTCACTAAACGAAACCGGAATTCTGGCCGCCGAAGACGCCCGGATGCTGCTGAAGCAGACGGAAAACATGCTGCAGCGCACGCGTGATTTTGACCGCAAAAAGAGAACCATCATGCTTGGAGCCTGTACCCCCGTCTATATTCCGGAACTGATACACCGCATCACTGCCGTCTATCCGACGGCTGCCATTTCATCGGAAGTCCAAAAAATACCCCTCCTGCTGGAGGGAATCAGGAATGGGTATTATCACGCTGTTCTGCTTCCTTTCTGTCCGGAAGATAATGACCTATCCTGCAGGAAATGGGGGGAAGAGCATTTATCCTTTCTTCTTCCGAAACGCCACCGCTTCGCCCGGAGAAAATCCTTAAGCGTCTCCGAAATGAACGGGGAAAATATGCTGCTATTCCAGGATATCGGTTTCTGGCATGATCTGGTGGTGGAGAAAATGCCTGATTCCCGGTTTCTTGTCCAAACAGAGCGGTATACCTTTATGGAACTGATCGAGAATTCCACTATGCCCGTTTTCACTACGGACTACTCTTTCGATTCCCTCCCCGACTCCGTTTCCATTGGCTCCCGTGTAGCGGTGCCCATTACTGACCCTGCATTCAATGTCAGCTATTACCTGGTGTGTAAAAGAAATGCTTCCCCCAAAATTATCGACCGGTTATGGCCCTAAGGGCCAGACATTTCCTCCAAAAATTTTTTCCAACGATTTAAAATCCGGTTTCAGCGTATCCGCAGGGCGTCCGGTTTTGCCGGATGGCAGGCGCCATTCATGGCGCATCCCGCACACCCACAGCCACAGGATGATTTTCCTTTTCCCTTACTGCGTACTATACCGGCAATGACAGCCGCCACCATAATGATTAAAACCGCGCTGATGATGATTGTCGCCATATTTTCCATAATCCATGTAAGCATCGCAATCCCCCTGTCTTTACCACTCCCATATTGCACGGCAGCCCGAAAACCGGGCTGCCACACACTGTCTCTTATTTTGCCATTTTCAGTTTCATGTTTGCGGTCAGCTTTGTCGCCTCTTTATAGGGCCTCAACAGCATATAGATCATACCGCCGAGAATGACGATGGCGGCAAGCAGTCCGATGACATTCAGGTTTCCCGTGAATGCCGAGCCGGTCTGGTAAACCATCAGCGCCACCGCATAGGCTAACCCGCACTGATAACCGATGGCAAACCACGTCCATTTCGCATTGTTCATCTCCCGTTTGATCGCGCCGATCGCCGCAAAGCAGGGCGCACACAGAAGGTTGAACACAAGGAAGGAATATCCCGCTACCATGCTGAAATTCGCCGCGATCTCAGGCCACCCGCCGGGATAGAGGATACCCATCGTTCCGACGATATTTTCCTTTGCCACAAGACCTGTGATGGATGCCACCGCCGCCTGCCAGTTCCCCCAGCCAAGCGGTATGAAAATCCATGCGATCGCACCGCCGATCGCTGCAAGGAGCGACTGATCCATCTCCTCCTCGGCAAGCATCCGGAATCCTTCCGAAGTAAATCCAAAATACGTCGTAAACCAGATCACGATGGTGGACAGCAGAATAATCGTACCCGCCTTTTTGATGAAAGACCATCCGCGTTCCCACATGGAGCGCAGTACATTGCCCGCCGTGGGCATATGGTAAGCCGGAAGTTCCATGACAAAAGGCGCCGGATCGCCGGAAAACATCTTTGTTTTCTTTAACATGATGCCGGAAATAATGATCGCCGCCATACCCACGAAATACGCGCTCGT
Source organism: Lachnospiraceae bacterium UBA3332 (assembly GCA_002361095.1). Lineage (GTDB taxonomy): Bacteria > Bacillota > Clostridia > Lachnospirales > Lachnospiraceae > Gallintestinimicrobium. Next base: position 927 of record DERU01000126.1, on the reverse strand, counting down.
TGCCACCCATGCGGAACCGCCGAAAATTGCACCGGCAACCATGGAGATAAAAGGCACCTTCGCACCGCAGGGAATAAAAGTGGTTGTCATGATTGTCATCCGGCGGTCACGTTCATTCTCAATCGTCCTAGATGCCATGATACCCGGAATGCCGCAGCCCGTACCGATCAGCATCGGAATAAAGGATTTGCCGGACAGCCCAAACTTACGGAAGATACGGTCCAGCACGAAAGCGATACGCGCCATATAACCGCACGCCTCAAGGAAAGCAAGGAGCAGGAACAAAACCAGCATCTGCGGCACAAATCCCAAAACCGCTCCCACGCCGGCCACGATACCGTCATTGATCAGCCCTGCAAGCCAGTCTGCCGCTCCCACAGCCTCCAGCCCGTTCCCCACAAGTACCGGAATACCGGGTACCCATACTCCGTAAGCCGCCGGATCCGGCTCTTTACCATACCGTTCCATCACAGCGAGCGCGCTCTCGTAATCTGCAAGGGATACCGTCTCCACCGTTACCTCCAGTGTTTCCTCATCCGCTACTTCATAAGGAAAGTCACCTGTAGGCGCCGCGCCGTTTTCTTCCACATAAGCGTCATAACCGTCCACGACCAGCGCCGCATCGCCATACTCCCCGGCTGCCGCTTCATAGTCCCCCGATCCGATGCCAAACAGATGCCATCCGTCACCGAACAATCCGTCATTTGCCCAGTCCGTCGCGGCACTTCCCACAGTTACCATGGATATATAGTACACAAGAAACATGACTGCCGCAAAAATGGGAAGCCCCAGGAAACGGTTTGTAACAATCCTGTCGATTTTATCGGAATTTGTCAGCTTTCCTGCGGATTTTTTCTTTAAGCATCCTTTAATGATACTTCCAATATAGATATACCGCTCGTTGGTGATGATGGATTCCGCATCGTC
>DERU01000149.1 GCA_002361095.1 Lachnospiraceae bacterium UBA3332 | reverse complement strand
GGCGTGTCGATCAGGTTGAAAATATACTCTTCCCCGTCCTTCGCCCGGTAAATGGTACGCACCGCCTGCGACTTGATGGTAATGCCCCGTTCCCGCTCCAACTCCATATTGTCCAAAACCTGCTCCTGCATTTCCCTGCTTGTCAAAAGCCCGGTCTTTTCGATAATCCGGTCCGCCAGTGTGGACTTACCATGATCTATGTGTGCGATAATACAAAAATTCCTGATATTCTTCTGATGGATTTGCGCCATGAAAAACCTCCCGCCATTCTTCCCTGCATCCGGCATGCGCCTGCCAAACGCATACCACAACTGCATCCAGTATAACAAAACCCCCCTCCCCGGTCAATCAGTTTATTCGGAAAGCCCCGGCCGACGTAACCCCGACGTAACAGTTCAACCCCAACGGCATCCGTTTAAGGCGGGAGACAGGCACGCGAACCGGGCGGAAGCGGCGGCGGACGCGCGGATATCAGGCGGGTAAGCCGGCTACCTCCCATACCCGAAGTCCGCCCCGGACAATTCCATATCCAGTATACGGGCCAGCGGAATACAGGCGTTATAGCACTCTTCATAAGTGTTGGTCTGCGCACCCATCTCGATCAACAGATACCGCGCTTTCAGATGCATGTTATAGCGGTATCCCTTCAAATAAATTCTGCGGGTCAGTCCCGGATAGTATTCGTTGCATAAAGCCTGCATCTGAAACGAAAACGCCAGATTGTCCGAAAGGTTCTCATTGGGCAGATACTCGATATCCCCATGCTTTCTGGTACGGGACAATCCGTTAAAAAACATAAACATGGCAGTCTGGCGTCCCTCTATTTGTGTCACCAGCTTCCGGTCGCCCGCCACCTCGTCCCGGTGCAGGTCGATCACCACCTCTATGCTGGGATTTTCCGCCAGAAGCTGTTCCAACGCCGGAAGCGAATTGTTGTAAGCATAATCCCGGTTTTCCACATCATACTGCCCCAGATGGTGCATCACGTTATAGCCATATTGCTCCTCCAAAATTTGGGAAAGCACCTCACCCACACCCATAATCGTCGTATTCATATCCCCTTCCACGGAATTTATAAAATCCTCCTGGGAATGGGTATGATAAACCAGAATCTGCGGCAGATCATCCTGTCTTTTGGCAATGGAGAAATCCCTTCCCAGCAAAGCGTCCAGATTCAGCTGGCTGCTGTCAATGACGGTAGACGCGTCCACCGCATAAAACTCCTTGACCAGCGCATCATACTTTTTATAATATTCCCATTGATAATCCTCTGCTTTGCCATCCTCGGATGCCTTTGGCAGATCCAATAGCACCCCTTCCTGCCCGCCGTCCTGTATGCCGCCGTCCTGCGCACCGGGCAAAATATCTTTTTCTTCCCCTTCCCTGCTTTCTTCCCGGTTTTGTTCGTCCCCCGTCTGCTTATGTACGGCGCTTTCTTCTTCCCGGCTTTGCGCCCTGTCGTTTTCCTCCCGCAGAAGCTTTTCCAAATCTTTTTCCACCAGTACCCGGCCCTGCGAAGTCTGCGGTGTCCGCATCTCCCCCTCGGAAAGACTGTCGCTGTACTCATCCCTTCCCTCCGCCCGGATAATATCGTCCAGCGTTTCACGGCTCTCCCACTGCAGGCTGACGCTTTCCTCCCCCTGCCCTGCCCGCAAATAAGGGAATTGTGCGGTCACAAACCGCCAAACACCCCCTGCCCCTGTGCCCTGCGCATAAGAAAGCACCGGACACCAGAGGGAGCACATGGCTTCCTCCGCCTGCCCCAGTGCCAGACTTGCGATACCGGCTTTCCCTTCTTCTTTTTTGGGAACGCAAAGCCCGATGATACAGCCCGCCAAAAGAAACGCTACCGCCCTATATACAATTTGCCTGATCCCGCTTTTTTTCTCCATGGGAAAATATATGCGGCCAGTCCTGTTCCTTATGCCTTTTCCCTGCCGTTTTGCGCCGTCTGCGCATGCCCGGGCGCATCTTCCTCGTCCATACACAAAGCAAGGTTAATTCCTTCCGAAATCGTAAAGCTCAGCCGCTTGATCATTTCGTCGATATCCTTACTGGTTACGTACATATTATTGAGTTCAGACAACGCTTTGGGATGATCCCGGGCCACAATCCGCTGTACGCCGTTTTCTTTTTCCAGCTTCTCCAGCGCATCCCCCACGATAGTCGCCGCGTCCACCACTGTGGGAACCCCGATTGCAAGTACCGGAACGCCAAGCGTCTCCTGCGTAAGGGAATTTCTGTGGTTTCCCACCCCCGAACCCGGATAGATGCCGGAGGTCGTCACCTGAATGGTCCGGTTTAACCTTTTGGTACTGCGCGCCGCCAGCGCGTCCACCGCAATCAAAAAATCAGGTTTTGTCTCCCTCACTACCCCGTGGATAATCTCCGCGCTTTCCATTCCGGTCTTGGCCATCACGCCGGGAACAATGCAGCTGATCAGATGCATTTTATCTTTATTATAAGCCGCTTTTCCAAACTCCATTACCACATGCCGGTTCACAAAAAGATTATCCGCCACATGGGGACCAAGCGCGTCCGCAGTTACGTCCCGGTTTCCCAGTCCTACCACCAGTACCGACTGCTCCCTGCCCTGCCCGGGCATCACGTCCCGCAGCTGCTTTGCCAATTCCTTGGAAACCTCCCGGTGATAATCCTCATCCTGCTCCGCCATGGCGGGCGCTTCCAGCGTGACATACGTTCCGATAGGCTTTCCCATGATTTTCGCACCGTTTTTGGTTTCAATCCGCACGCGTGTGATATGAATCCCGGTTTCCTCCCGCTCTTCTTCCTCTAAAATCACTCCGTGTATTTCACCGCCGCCATCCCCGATCCGCTCCCTGTCTTCCAAAGCCAAATCGGTCCGTACCGTAAAACTGCTCATCTTCTTCTCCTTCCGCCAAATGGGACTGCCGCTTCTTACACTATACTATGCTTCCTTTCTGACAGCCGTTCAAATACAGCCGCGCACCCAGCCGCTACAAACCGTTAATAGATTTTGCAAAAATAAGCAAAATATGTATTGACAGAACGGTTTTCATATCCTAGAATACATTTGTATGCATAACTGCTTTCGTCAACGGGCAGTTACTTATTTTGTCCAGCATGAAAACGTCCGTGTCCGGCTTTCATGCGGCAATTACGGAAATTGTACTACAGCTTGATTGAATGGAGGTATCACCGTGGCAAATATTAAGTCCGCAAAGAAGAGAATTTTGGTTAACAAAACCAAAGCCGACCGGAACAAAGCGATCAAGTCCGCCGTCAAGACCGCGATCAAGAAAGTTCGCGTTGCCATCGACGCAAAGGATAAGGATGCTGCAAAGACTGCTTTGGCCGCCGCAACCACTGCGATCGACAAGGCTGCCACCAAAGGCGTTTATCACAAAAACACTGCGTCCAGGAAGGTTTCCCGCCTGGCCAAGGCCGTCAACGAAATCGCATAAAAAATCCCCTGTCCGGTGGGACAGGGGATTTTTTATGGGGTTAAACGGTATCGGTCTGCATTATTCCGCCGTTTCCCGCAAAAGGATCTCCACCACGGTATCTGTTGCATCCGGGAGATCAGGCGTCGCGGACACATCCACAAACACAATATCCGGGTAATTGTTTACCACCCAGTTATCCGGAATCTGCAGTTGGCTGCCATCTTCCAAAAGCCGTACCGCCTTGACTTCTTCCCGGCGGATTCCGTAAAGCGGAACGCTTCCGATGGCGTTTTCCATAATATGATAATAAAGACGTCCTTCTTTTTGAGTAATACGGCCGTTTTCCGGCTTGGGAAGGCCGCTGCCCCCGCACCCGTATATCGAATCGCCGTTCTTTTTCATCCAGACCCCGATTTCCCGCAAGATCTGCAGCGACTCGGACGGTATGTTGCCCCTGGCGTCCGGCCCCACATTCAAAAGCATGTTCCCGTTTTTGCTGACACACTCCACCAGCTTTTTGATGATCATGGAAGCAGGCTTGAAATTCTTGTCCTTGGCACAGTATCCCCAGTTGTTATTCATGGTAATGCAGGCTTCCCACATCAGGTCCCTTCCCGCCCCGTCCTTTAAGCCGTTTGGCGGAATGATCTGCTCCGGGCTGACAAAATCACCGCAAAAGTCACTGGGACAGTCGGTTGCCAGGGAACCGAAGCCTTCCCCGCTCACCTCCAGACGGTTGTCGATAATCACATCCGGCTGATAGGAACGGATCATCTGCACCAGCTTTGTCGCCTGCCATGCCTCCCCGGTCATATCATAATTTTCGTTTTTATAGGAAAAATCGAACCACATGATATCCAGTTTTCCGTAACGGGTGCACAACTCTTCCACCTGTCCGTGCATGTAAGCCAAATAACGGTTAAAATCCCGCTCCACTCCTTTTTCGGCTTCGCAATTGCGCATAGGATGGTTCCGGTCCCCGTAATGGGGATAATCGGGATGGTGCCAGTCCAACAAAGAATAGTAAAGACCCACCTTAAGTCCCTCCGCCCGAAACGCGTCCAAATACTCCCGCACCAAATCCCGGCCGGATTTGGTGTTGGTGGACTTAAAATCCGTCAGTTTACTGTCAAACAGGCAGAATCCGTCATGGTGCTTTGCGGTGAGCACCGCATACTGCATGCCCGCTTCTTTCGCCGCACGCGCCCACTTTTTCGGGTCATAATCCACCGGGTTAAATTCTTCAAAAAAGGGAAGGTATTCTTCTTCCGGCATTTCTTCCACGGAACGCACCCATTCCCCCCGCGCCGGAATGGCATACAATCCCCAATGGATGAACATACCAAACCGCGCTTTCCTGTACCACGCTATTCTCTTGTTGTAAATCTCCCTGTCAAACATTTTTCAACCAAGCCTCCGTTTTTCCATCCGTTCAAAACGGCTCCCCTGCCCAAAGGATTGTTACACGCCGGTCATGCGGTAGGATTTTGCCCTGCACAGATCCGCCCACTCACAGTCGCCGCAAACCGAGGCCAGCCGGCCCGTTCGGACGATACGGCGCCGTACGGCCTCCTGCAGCTGTCCCCAGGGCAAAACCTGTCCCGTCCGCAGCCCGCACAGTGCCAATACCCGGCTGTCATAAACTGCGGCATTCGGGCATTTTGTACCGCGGTTGGGGCAATTTCGGCAAATGCAATCCTGTCCGGCCTCCAGCCTGACCGCCGTGTCCGGATGCAGTCCGTCCAAAACAGCCGCCATATTCCCGCAAAATCCGCTGCTGTATCCTTTTCCTTCAAAAAATCCCAGACAAAGGCCATGGTGGGGGCGCAAAGCGACAGCCGTCTTACAGGCGCATATTTCCCTATCTGACATGGGGTTTCAGCGCCTTGGAAAGTGCCGCAGCCAACGCGATCTTGCATAAATCCGGGATCACGAAAGGAATCACGCACATGCCCAGTGCGGCCCCGATCCCGATTGCTCCGTTTTTGGAATACACTGCCATAAACCATGCGGTTCCGAAAGCGTAACACACAGCCATTCCCAGCAGCATAGACAAAACCGATACCCAAAATTTTTCCCCAAACGCCCTGGTAATCCCCCAGTAGAGCAGTGTGGAAAGCAAAAATCCCAGGATATAGCCTCCGGTCATGCCGAACAATATCCCTGCTCCTGCAGTAAACCCAGCGAATACGGGTATGCCCACCGCCCCCATCAATATGTACACCAGCACCGCAAACGTACCGCGCCGTCCCCCCAAAATGCCGACCGCCGCAAAAACGGCAAAAGTCTGCATCGTAAAAGGAACCACGGTCGGAATGGAAATCCAGGAACAAATCGCGATCAATACCGCAAAAATCCCCACATATACCATATCCAGCGTATTCCATTTTGACCTGTTCACCGTTTTGACCGTAGTTTCAGCCATTTCTCCGTCCTCCTTATTGTGAAAATCCCACATGCTTCCAAACGGGGCATCCGCCCGGTTTGGCTTTTCGTCAATAGGGAGTATAGCATCTGGCCCTTTTATTGTCAACCTAATTTATAAATTGGTTTACAATCTCGCTATGATTCACGGGGTGGGGAAGGGCGCGTAAGGCGCGGACGGACATTTTCCGG
>DERU01000210.1 GCA_002361095.1 Lachnospiraceae bacterium UBA3332 | reverse complement strand
ATGCTGTTGATAAGAACTGACAGGGGCAGTTTATAATGGAGGAACTGCATTTCACCGGGATATTGGCGGGAATGTTTGGTTTTTCTGCGCAACCGGCCGGTCCGCTTTGCGTTTTTACGGATATAGGAGCCTAAAAAAGGGAAAAGAAGGAACGCAGCGATGAAAGAGGTTTGGACGGTTCCGGAGGAGGCAGGATATGCGTAAATACCATTGGACGGTTTGTGTAATTTTGGGAATGGTTTGGTGTTCCGGGTGTGGCTTTTTGGCAAAAAGTGTGCCATTGGATCCGGCGCCGGAAACGGTGGCGGCAGATGACGGTACGGATCGGGGGGATCCGGAAACGGAGGAGGCATTTGAAATGCCGTCGGAAACCATGCGGGAGACACAGCCGCAGGAAGGGCAGTCCCTTCCCTGGCTGGTGATGGTGAATTCCGAACTCTACAGGTATTTGGGGGAGTTTGCCGATGCGGATTTGCGGTGCGGTATGATGGACGGGGAGATTACCTTTGCGGTTCCGGAAAACGAAGTTCCCGCGCAGAACAATACGTCCAATTTCGGCGCCGGTTACGGATACCAGTATGGGGCCGAAAATGAGATTCAGATACATATGCCCTGCGGTGAAACGGAAGAATTGCATTGGCTGCGCTTCGGAAAATGTGCCCCTTTTGGGGAAGGCAGGGAGGACATTTTGCTTAAGGAACCGCCGCAGCTTATCTTTCAAGACGCTTTGTCCAGTACGTTTGAATTTTTTTCCGTACCGTCGATCGGTTACACTTGGTATTATGAGGAAAACGGGGAAATGTCGGGGATTGCAGCCTGTGGCGCCCATCCGTTGGATGACGCGGAACTGATCCGCACCCCGGTTTTGCAGATTCCGCAGTATAACAGATTGGAGGAAGTTCCGTTTTTTTGTTCCGGTGCGGTGGAGCCGGATACGCTGACGGTTCGGAAATGGGAAATGTCGGCGCTTGGGCACTCGGATGCAGAACCGCTTACGGTGCTGTCCTATGAGGGGGAGATGTCGCTTTTGGAATTGGAGGCCGGGTTTGTTTATGGGATTTTAGCGGAATGGAAGGAAGAAAACTTCGATAAAAACGGATTTTACGGCGCTGCGGAGTATGCGTTTGTAACAAAATGAAGCGTTTGAAGAAGAAGCGCAGGACATACGGCAATGTGGCCTTCATACAGCCCGGACTTTGGCAGTGTGTTCTCCCGCAGGCTGTACCGGAAGGCCGTTGAATCCGGTTGCAGATCAGTCCCGGAAATCATATTGTAATAAAAAAGTATGGCTGCCGGGAAAGCTTGCAAGGTCTTTTCCGTTGTGGGAGAGAGTAAGGAAAAACCTGAGGACGGCGGTTATAAGGTATGGCGGTATGGTTTCACAAAAATTGGAGGATATTTTAAACTTAAGCCTGGAATCTTCACAGGAGGAGAGGCAGCGTTCCGGTGTACTGGGCGTGGGATTCGACCAGGAACAACAAACCTGGGAGCTGATCGTAAAATACAGCGGCAGCCTGGAAAATTTGCGGGCACAGGGGATTTTCGTGGAGGAATTGTTGGCCGGGTATGCGGTGGTGCATGTGCCGCAGCGTCTGATCGGAGCGCTGGTGGCTGCGCCGGAGGTGGAGTATGTGGAGATGCCCAAAAATTTGTTGAACGGGTTGTATGAGGCAAAACGGGTGAGCTGCATCCTGCCGCTCACAGGAAACGGGCCGCAGTCTGGCGGAGGCGGGCCGCAGGGAGACCGTGCCGGGCTATCCGGGGAGGGAGTGCTGGTGGCGGTGATAGACTCCGGAATCGATTATTATCTGCCGGATTTCCGGGAGGAAAACGGGAGCAGCCGGATTGCCTTTTTGTGGGATCAGACACTGGACGCAGGCGTGTTGGACACACCGGGCTATGCGCCTCCTTCCGGGTTTGCCATCGGAGTGGAATTTTCAAAAGAACAGATTGATCTGGCGCTGGAGACCGGAAACCGGGACAGCGCCTTTTCCTTGGTGCCAAGCCTTGACCGGTCGGGGCACGGGACGACGGTTGCGGCGATAGCGGCGGGGAGCAATCCGGATCCTATTTTGCGGGGCGTCGCGCCGGGGGCGCAGCTGCTTGTGGTAAAGCTTGCCAACCGGCAGACCGGATTTCCCCATACCACGGAACTGATGCGGGCGGTTGCATGGGTATTGCAAAAAGCCAGGCAGCTGCAAAAACCGGTATCCGTCAATATTAGCTTTGGAAACAGTTACGGGCCCCACGACGGTTCCTCCCTGTTGGCCCGCTTTTTGGATAATGCGGCGGAAAGCGGCCGCACGGTGATTTGTGTGGGCAGCGGCAATGAGGGGGCTTCCTCCGGACATGCGGCGGGGCGGCTTCGGGCAGGGACAGAGGAGACCGTGGAATTGGTAGTGGCGGATTATGAAAGGACGTTGAGTATACAGCTTTGGAAAAATTATGCGGATCTTTTTTCCGTAACGCTGCGTTCCCCTTCCGGCCGGGAAATTCCGGTACAGTTTTCCCAGGTAGGCAGGCAGGATGTGCTGACACAGACAACGGAGGTGCTGGTTTATGCGGGGCAGCCGTCTCCGTACTCTGTCCAACAGGAAATTTTTTTTGATTTGCTGCCGAGACAGACTTACATTGAGGCGGGAGTATGGACGATCCGGCTGGGGGCAATCAAAATTGTTTCCGGGGAATATCAGATGTATCTGCCCGGACAGGAGGTTCGTGCGGCGGCAACAAGATTTGTGCGTCCTGCGCCGCAGCTTTCCCTGACCATTCCGGGAACCGCCGGAAAAGTGGTGACGGTGGGGGCGGTTTATGCGGAATATGAAGCCTATGCGGATTTTTCGGGCCGCGGCGCGCCGCTTTTTTTACAAAATGAAACGGTATTTGCGGATACCAAACCGGACTTGGCGGCGCCGGGTGTAAACCTTTTGGCGCCTGCGGCGGGCGGCGGCACCTGGCGGGTAACGGGGACTTCCTTTGCCACGCCCATGGTTACGGGGGCGGCGGCGCTTTTGATGGAATGGGGATTGGTGCGGGGGAATGATCCGTATTTGTACGGGGAGAAGATGAAGGCGTATTTGCGGAGAGGGGCAAAACCGGTGCGGGGGGAGAACGTATACCCAAATGAGAAGGTGGGGGCGTATGGTAATATAGTGTCAAGTTAGCAAGGAGCCGGTAAAACCAAGGGCTTCCGCCCGGTCTGCGTGCCTGCCTCCCGCCTTAAACCGGCGTCATTGGGGCTGAAATGTTACGGACATTCAGATGAAATTTATCACAGTGGCGGAGCAGGGCAATTCCGCAACGCTTCTGAAAAAGAATGGGATTTATGCCCGTATGGTAAAACTCCAGACACAGAGTCAGAATTGGGCAATGGAATAAAAGGGAGGATTTCGGTTTGCCTTTTCATGAAAAATTATAGCAAACAACAAAAAATTTGCCGTTTCCGGTAAAATGCGCATTCGTGCAGACGGTATTAGCCGCTGAAGTGGCTGCACTCGGCGCAGCAAAGCAGCCAAGGTCTCTGCTTTGCGCCAAACAGATATCCTGAAAAAGACGCAATTTTACTGCCCCCGCCAAACAGCGGTTTTTTATAAGCCGTCTGGCGGGGGGAATTGCTGCTATGGCTGCCTTTTTTTGTGTTGTTACCCCTATTATAGGCGGAACTGTCCGCCCCTTATGGACTTATTTCCCGAAACCACCTTACATTACAGGCTGTTTCTGCCTGACAGGTTTTCCGAAATCCGGCTATACATCTTCGGTGGAATGGCGTATAATAAAGCAAGTGAAAATCGTAAGTTGCTTATTTGAAAGGAATTTCATTTTGGAAGAATTAAGCGAGCAGACAAAGAATGTAGGAGTTGAATTTTGAGAGGGGATTTATAATGGAATGTAAAAGAATTTGCAGCCAGAATAGAAATATTATTATCGCATTTATCAAGTAGCATTGGTATACAACAATGATTATTCAGAAGTTTCAAATCATAATCGGTAATTGGAGAATTTGTAAATATGGATAGCGTAAAAACACAACAAAATTCCATAGGGTTAGATGTGCCAGATTTTATCAATGCAATTACAGAATTAGGGCTCAACGGTTCAGAAGTATGCATTCATTCATCAATGAAGTCTTTCGGCGCAGATATCAAGTGTGGAATAAACGGCATGATCAATGCTTTTTTAGGGCAGAAATGTACAATAATGGTACCGGCTTTTTCAGATATCTATGAAGCAAGACCTGTGAGCAAATATATGCCCGCATATAATGGAACTGGAGATTATTCATATTTTTTAGAAAAAACGGAGACTGATATAGCGCCTTTTGATATAACAAGTAAAGAAATTTCTGCCGAAGATATGGGCATATTTTCCCAATATGTGCTTCATGATGAGAAAAGCGTAAGGGGAAATCACCCACTCAATTCTTTTGCCGCATTAGGCAATAGTGCCCAGAAGCTCGTTGGTGGTCAAACACACAAAAATGTATATGCGCCGCTAAAGCAGTTGTGTGATGATGACGGATACGTCCTTTTAATTGGAGTCGGTCTTGATGTTGCAACTATCATTCATTTTGCAGAGCAATCGGCAGGAAGAACGCCATTTATCCGATGGGCTTATGGCAAGGAAAGGAATGTCATACCTGTATCAACAGGAGGATGTTCAAAGGGTTTTGGGCATTTCAATGACGTGTTGTCCGGCTATGCAAAAAGAGTTACAGTGGCAAAAAGTGATTGGGTTTGCTATAAGGCAACAGCCATTGTTAATGTATGTCAAAAATATATAGAAAATAATCCGTATATTACCCATTGCGGTAACAAATATTGTGACAGATGCAATGATGCTGTGCATGGCGGTCCGGTTTTAAATAATAGTTTTTGGGATTGATACAGTCAAATCAAAAATGATATCTGCGATTTAAAGGTTATGTCAAAAGCCGGCGCCATTTTTCATAAAAAATAGTAATCGCTTTCTGCATTTTCCGATAACGCAGCCATATGGTCTGGGAAAACGCTGCCCGTTGCCGCAAGCAACGCAAATTAACATTGTCCTTTTTTCCGTGAATCTGCCCGTCCGCGCCTGCCCCGGAAGCATGGAATAACCATCTCTTTTTTTTGTGCAAGGATAGAGAGGAAAAAATTTAGAATAAGACTTATAATGATATAGACAAATTTTTAACCGCAAAGCACAATAGGTGCGGATAGGAGGCATCTCATGGAATGGGTTGACAGATTAAACCAAAGCATGAATTATATTGAGGAACATTTGACAGGCGAAATTGACTACGGACAGCTTGGACGGATTGCCTGCTGCTCCACTTATCACTATCAGAGGATGTTTACTTATATGGCGGGTATCACTCTGGCCGAGTATATCCGAAGAAGAAAAATGTCCTTAGCGGCGGTAGACTTACAGGGTGGGGACGAACGGATTATTGATATTGCAGAAAAGTACGGATACCGTTCCCCGACTGCATTTAAC
>DERU01000195.1:1473-4672 GCA_002361095.1 Lachnospiraceae bacterium UBA3332 | reverse complement strand
TTGGCTCATTGCTTGCGGGAATCAGGATATCCGGATTGACCACCGGTTTTCGTATTTACCGCCCGCTTCCAAACGGATCAGGCCCGGCTGCGTCGCAAGATCCTCCACCACATCCTGTCTGGAAGGCAGGGAAGACCAGGGCTCGATACAGACATAGGGCGCATCCGTATGCGGCATATGCCAAAATCCCAGATACTCCATCTGCGGATATTCCACCCGGACGCTGTGTACGGATTTGTCGGATTGAAGCGTGACAGCCTTTGGCATCTTTGTAAGCACGATGGCGTCGTCGTCGAACAGATGATGGTTCATGGAAATCCTGCCGCCCGCCTCCAGCGGATACTCCCTGTCCTTGCCGTCCACAAAGCAGGTGGGGGAAATGCCTACCCGCACCGGATTGGGCGCATCCTTTGGCTCAAACTGCAGATAATAATCCTCAAAACGCAAGTCTTTATCCAGCGGCACGCAAAAGCCCGGATGTCCCCCTATTCCGAAATACATCGGACATTCATTGGGATTTTCCACCGAAAAGCAAATCTGCAGGGTATCGCCCTCCAGCGCATAACATACCCGGTACACGAAATCGAAGGGATACACCTTTTTTGTCTGCGCGCTCTGGGTCAGCTTCCACACAATCCGGTCCGCTTCCTGACTTTCCGCTTCCAACAGGGAATCCTTGACAAACCCGTGGATATCCATCTCATAGGTTTTGCCGTGCACCGTATACTTTCCCTGTGTCAACCGCGCAATATAGGGAAAAAGGTTCGGGGCACGATCTCCCCAATAAGCCGGATCCCCCTGCCACAAATACTCCGTTCCGTCTTTGCCCTGAATTGACATCAGTTCCGCACCCCTGTCGGACATTTGCACTTTCATTCTGTCATTTTCGATTGTATAAACCATATCTTTTCCTTTCTCAAAACGGATTGTAAAATCTGCTACCGTCCGCGTAAGTGACGCACATCGCCGCCGCCATAAACACGACCACAAACACGATAGCCGCATAATCGCCCTTCTCCAGCTTTTTCCCCATATACCAGGTCCGCTTTTTATACTTGCCAAATCCCCGCAGTTCCATAGCGTTGCTTACCACGTCGATGCGATCCATGCTGGAAAAAAGCAGCGGGAAAATAATCATGCTCATCTTTTTCATCCGATCCCAGAGGGAGGTTTTCCCGCTCATCTCAATGCCGCGCGCTTCCTGCGCGTGCTTGATTTTGGTAAAATCCGACTGTACGTCCGGCACATACCGCAGGGCGATGGCAATGGCATAGCTGATATTATAGCTGACCCCCAGGCGGCTTAAGCTGGCCGCAAACTCGCTGGGATTGGTGGTCACAATAAACATCAATACCACCGGCGTCACCGTAAAATATTTCAGCATAATATTAAACTCATAAAAAAGCTGTTCCTCCGTGATATGGTGATCGCCGAAAAGTTCCAAAATCACGGTCTTAGAGCCGTACACCACCGTCCCCTGATAAGGGGAAAACAAAAACACAGCCAAAAGATTCAGGCATAAAAACAGCAGAATAAACAAAAACACCGTTCCCACCTGCCTCCACTCTGTCTTGGACGCCCAGAAAATGACGACGCTGCACGCCAGCATCACAAGCAGCACCCGGGTATCATAAGTGAGCATACCGGTAATGGACCAAAGCAGGAAAAAAATCATTTTGGACACGCCGCTGAGCCGGTGAATCCAGGTGTCCTTCTCCTCATACGTCAGAATTCTGCCTGCCATGCTCCCTCACCTGCCTTTCATAATAAATAAACCGGTCCGCAAAGCCTGCCGCATCCAAAATACCGCACCGCACCGCCAGATCATAGAGCGACGTTTTTTTCAAATACGCCTTATCTGCAATCCCCTCGTCGGTCAGTACCCTTGCGGGCGTATCATCCGCCACCAGTTCCCCGTCCGCTATGACAATCGCCCGGTCCGTGTACTCCAGCATCAGATGCATATCGTGGGTGATCATCAGGATGGTAATTTTGTATTTTTCGTTTATTTCCTTCAAAAATTCCATGATATCCGTATAATGCCTGTAATCCTGCCCTGCCGTAGGCTCGTCCAAAATCAGTACCTGCGGATTCATCACCAATATGGAAGCGATGGTCACGCGCTTTTTCTGCCCGAAACTCAGCGCCGAAACCGGCCAGTTGCGGAACGGATACAGGCCGCAGATTTTCAGCGTATCATACACCCGCTCCCTGATCTCCTCCTGCGCGACGCCGCGCACCGCAAGCCCCAACGCTACCTCGTCAAAGATCATGGGCTTGGATATCATCTGGTTGGGGTTCTGCATCACCAGCCCGATCACTTCCCCGCGTTCTTTGATGGATTTCTCTGCGATGTCCGTATTGTTTAAAAGAATTTTTCCCCGGTCAGGATGGATAAAACCGCAAATCAAATTGGACAGCGTGCTTTTGCCCGCACCGTTCTTCCCCACAATGGAAATCATTTCCCCTTTATTGACCCTGAAATGAATGTCCGATAATATCGGATTCCCGGATATATAGGAAAAGTCCAGGTCCAAAACTTCCAGCGCCGCCTCCCGCTCCGGCCGGGCTTTCGGCAGCTTCACCTGCTCATACCAGGCCTGCAGCTTTTCCCGGTAGGGCTCCAGGCGCATCGTCTCGATGTGCTGCGGCAGATCCTTTGCCTGGATTTGGCATCCGGCATGCTTTAAGGCCGTCACATACAAAGGCTCCCGGATTCCTTCACGAACGAGGACATCCGTAGCCAAAAGGTCGTCCGGCTTTTGATCCGCCGCCACCCTTCCTTCCCCGATCACAACGATTCTGTCCACATCCCGGTACAGCACATCCTCCAGCCTGTGTTCGATAATGAGCACGGTTTTCTTTTTTTCCCGGTGGATGCGGTCGATCAGGTCAATGGCCCGCTTGCCGGTAGCCGGATCCAGATTGGCCAGCGGCTCGTCAAACAAAAGGATGTCCACGTCATCCACCAGCACGCCCGCCATGGAAACCCGCTGTTTCTGTCCGCCGGACAGTTCCGTAGGCGCATGGCGCAGCAGTTTTTTGATGTCCACCACCTCCGCCACCTGATCCACCAGCGAAAACATCTTTTCCTGCTCCACACAGTCGTTTTCCAGCGCGAAGGCCACATCCTCCGCCACCGTCAGGCCGATAAACTGTCCGTCCGTATCCTGCAGCACCGTCCCCACAATCTGGCTCA
>DERU01000195.1:1093-1225 GCA_002361095.1 Lachnospiraceae bacterium UBA3332 | reverse complement strand
AAACTGTCCGTCCGTATCCTGCAGGACGGTTCCCACCGTCTTGGACATGCCAAAAATTCCCGTCTTAGCGGGATCCTTACCGTTCACAGACAGGCTGCCCGTACTCTCCCCGGGAAAAGAAAAAGGAACCAT
>DERU01000195.1:0-788 GCA_002361095.1 Lachnospiraceae bacterium UBA3332 | reverse complement strand
CCCGGGAAAAGAAAAAGGAACCATTCCGTTGATGCAATGCGCCAGGGTGGATTTCCCTGACCCGGAAGGTCCCACAATTAAAACCTTCTCCCCGGGATAGACCGCAAGATCAATATCCCGGAGAGTGGGCTCTGCCTGTGATCGATATTTAAAAGTATAATTTTTAAACTCGATGATAGGGGTCATGTATCAGTCCTCTTTGGAAAGGCTGCCGGACTTGGCGCCAACCTTGGAATACGCCACCAGCAACAGCGTCCCCAAAATACCGATGATAACAATGTTTAAAACGCATGCCGTCGCGCCCTGCGTAAATACCTTGTTGGCAGGCTCCGCATAAATCACGATGTCCAGAACCGGGGCAACCAAAATCCATGCAGCCGCGTTGCCGATGGCCTGGATGATATTGAACATAGCGATCTCTTTCCCGCCAAAGCCGCCTTCCCTGACTTTATACTTCGCCGCAAACAAGCCGACCACTACGCCGAACACCGCTTCCGGGAACACCCAGCTCCACCAGATGCTTCCGTAAAACAGCGCATCCCCCAGCGCATGCCCCAAAAGACCTACCACGCCGCCGACAATAGGCCCAAAAACAGCGGAGAAAAACGCCAGCACGGCCGCACGGGTCTGCAGCGCCGTATTCGGAATGAACCCTACCGGAATCTGCACGTTCGTCAATACGATGAAAAGCGCAGTGCCGATACCGATCGCCACAACCTCTTTTACACCAAATTTCTTGTACATGAGTTTATCCTCCTCATAAGTAGTGTCTGCTGAACAGCTTAAAG
>DERU01000097.1 GCA_002361095.1 Lachnospiraceae bacterium UBA3332 | reverse complement strand
GCTCATGGACATGATCTGTTCAAAGAGTTCCTGCACACCGTGGGCATTTAAGGGATTGTGTGTGAGCGCGCGCACCTTCTCCAGCTTTTCTTTCTCTCTGGTCTTGTCAAGCACCTTCTTACCTGTCTCTATTTTATAATCAGCTACTTTCGAGGAAATCTCCATGCGCTCCTCATAAAGTCTCACAATTTGTTCATCAATCTCATCCAGTTGTTTTCTCAATTCCAGTAAATCCATTTTCCCCGCCCTTTCACCCATTTTCTTTCTTAAGTTTACCGCAATTTGTTCTTGATAGCAAGCAGGTTTACAGATATAATAATAGTATTGTGCAGAAGTTTTATCAGGAGGAAAATCCATGACAAGCAGAAGAAAAAATATCTTTTTTATAATAATAGCACTTGTTGTTTTATCAGCCATTTTAGTTACTGTGATATTGTTTGGACGAATTCCCATGAATGACGATTCCGCCGTGGGAAACACAGCCGGAAATCTTTACAATGGAGGTTATTTCTGTGAGGCAGACGGACGGGTCTATTTTGCTAATGCCTACGATAATTACGCCTTATACTCCATGAATCCGGACGAGACAGACCTGGTCAAATTTAACGATGGCTCCGTCTCGTCTATCAATGCTGCTGGAAATTATTTATACTATGCCCAGGTCAGCGGCGGAACTGTTTCAGGCGAAGCCGGCAAGACCGTGCGCATCTCCGGCATTTATCGCAGCAGCCTAAAGGGAAAATCTGTGGCTGGCCTTGACCGCTGTGATATCGTCAGCATGCAGCTTTGCGGCAATTATCTCTACTATGAAAAATACGACAAGCAGACTGGTACTTCCCTTGACAAGATACGGATCGACAAAAAAGATAAGCAAACTGTGGCGGAGGGAATCATCAGTCCCAACTGTTTTGTAAACGGCAGAATCTACTACAACGGCACAGCGGAGGATCACTACCTCCATGCGCTGGACGTCTCCACAGACAGGTCCTCCGTGGTCTGGCAGGGAAATATTTGGAACCCCATCGTCCAGGACAATTACGTATACTACATGGATGTGCCGGAAAACTATCGGCTTTGCCGCTATAATTTTTCGAACAAAGTAGTTGAAGTTTTGACCAACGAAAGAATCGACATGTTCAACGTCTATGATAACTATATATACTATCAAGTCAGCTCCTCCGATTCACCGGCCCTCAAACGGATGATGACGGATGGCAGCGCCCAGGAGACGATCCGCGACGGCGTGTACCAGAACATCAATATCACATCCCAGTATGTGTATTTCAACGCTTTTAAAGAAAATACACCGGTCTATAAAACCCCCACATACGGTCCCGTCAACGTGACCATCTTCGACGCAGCTAAAGAAGCTGCACTGGAAAGCCAGGACCTGAAAAATTAACCTGAATACATGGCCGCTTTCGCAAGGCTGATAACGAAATTCTGTCGCAATTTCCTATAAAATAAAAGGCTGCTCCTTTCGAACAGCCTTTTTATTCTATAGGAAATTGTGAAAGTGTTAACCATTCAGGGATGTTATTAATCTTCTGATAAAATATGTTTTTCTCCCTCGGCTTCTACAGCCTCCAAAAGCTCTAAAATTGATTTCCCCAAAATCGGATGTATCTCATAGGGTGCAATCTGAGCCAGCGGCTTCAATACAAAGTCCCGGTTTTTCATGTCTCTATGAGGAATCGTCAGCAGCTTTGTATCACGCACGCTTCCTTCATAGAGAAGAATATCCAAATCCAGTGTTCTGGGACCCCAGCGCTCCTTGCGCTCCCTTGCTTCCTTTTTCTCAACAGCCTGCAGCATCTCCAAAAGCTCCTCAGGCGTATAAAGCGTTTCTATCGAAAGCGCACCGTTTAAAAAATCAGCTTGTTCCACACCACCGTAGGGCGTTGTCTCCACCCAGTCTGAGACTCGCAGCACCCTGCATTTTTTATCCGAAAGAAGCGCATCCACCGCATTATTTAAATGTACTCTTCTGTCCCCGATATTCGAGCCACAAGCAATGTAAACACGGCGCCATCCCCTGGTAATTCTCACGGAAACAGAACCAAAGGGAAACGGAATTGGTGCTTCCGGCTTTTTTAGTTCCATAGTGACCTGCCTCACATGAGGGAACTGTAAAAGAAGGGCCTCAGCCGCCTTTTCTGCAGCCGTCTCAATCAGCTTATACGTATGCTCCGTGAGGAAGCTGTGCAGGAAACGACAGACCACACCATAGTTCGTAGACAATCCCAGATCATCTTCCATCCCCGCCGCTCTCGTATCTGTGTCGAGGATCACACTGACATAAAAATTCTGCCCTTTTTCATTCTCCTGCTGATACACCCCATGATAGGCGTATACCTGCAGATCCTCCACAATAATCTGATCCATCTATCCGCTGCTCCTTTATACACCTTTCAATTCTTATATCCGTCACGAATCGCTTCCGTCATCTTAACGGCACGGGCGTTCTCCTTCACATCGTGTACACGGACAAACATTACTCCCCGCTGTACACCGTAAACAGTGGTCACCAGAGTTCCCTCCACCCGCTCATTTACAGGCAGATCCAAACCCATACCCACCACGGATTTCCGGCTTGCGCCGAGAAGCAGAGGATAACCCAGAGAGTGAAATTTCTGCAGATTGTCAATGATTTCAAGATTGTTCTCATAACTCTTGCCATAGCCAATACCGGGATCGAGAATAATCTTATCAAAAGCGATTCCTTTGTTGCTGGCAAGTTCCAGGGACGACTCCATATCCCACAGCATATCTTCTATCAAATTTTGATATCTGGGATCCTTGCGATTATGTGCCAGACAGCAGGGAAGTCCAGAATCTGCTATCACCTGAGCCATATTTTCATCATATTTTAATCCCCAGATATCGTTGATCATATCCACGCCCGCCTCGATACCGGCTTTAGCCACCTCGGACTTATATGTATCGAGGGAGATTGGAACATTAAATCTTGATTTGATAGCCTCAATTACCGGAACAACTCTGTCAATCTCTTCCTGAACCGACACCTGCGTGTATCCAGGCCTCGTGGACTCACCGCCTACATCCACGATATCCATACCATCTGTTATCATTTGTTCTACATGGTATAATGCCTGATCCAGCTCCACATATTTTCCCCCGTCCGAGAAAGAATCAGGTGTTACGTTTAGTATTCCCATCACGTACGCATGTCCCTTTGTTCTAAAATCCCTCTGTCCAATCCTCATTTCTCTTTCCTCCGTATTCTTGTTATGTAGTTACTTATCCACAGGATTCTAATTAGTTGAATCCTGATTATATCCTTCTCTTTGTCCTAACATATTAAAAAAAAGTTCCTGCCATTTGGGATCGCTCTGAAAACATCCTCTGGCTGCCATCGTCACCGTCTTACTGCCCGGCTTTTCCACACCACGCATAGTCATGCACATATGCTCCGCCTCCAGCATAACTATGGCTCCCTGAGGCCTCAGATGCTCCATCAGAGCCTCCACAATCTGTATCGTCATATGCTCCTGGATCTGTGGTCTTTTCGCATAAACCTCCACCGTCCTAGCCAGTTTGCTCAGACCAGCCACTTTCCCGTTCGGAAGATAAGCGATGTGTGCCTTCCCATAAAAAGGCATCAAATGATGCTCACAAATAGAATAAAAGGTGATATTTTTTACAAGAACAATCTCATTGCTCATCACTGTGAAAGTCTTCGTCAGATGTTCCTCTGCGCTCTCATCCATGCCCGCAAAGATTTCACAGTACATACGGGCAATTCTATCAGGGGTTTCCCTAAGCCCCTCCCTTTCTACATCTTCACCAATACCTTCCAAAAGAAGGCTGACCGCCTCTCTAATTTTTTTCTGATCTACCATGGGTATCTCTCCTGATTGTATCTCTATGTTCAACTATATCCATCAGTTCTCCCAGATAGGAGAGAGAGCCGAAGGCGATGATTACGGCATCTTTGTCCTTGCCTGTAAGAAGATAGGCAATCTCCACCGCTTCCTGCACGCTGTCTGCCGCAGTCACTGCTTTATGATATTCTCTGGCTGCCTGCGCCAAATCTATGGCAGATAGAGCACGTCCCTCCACAGGCGGCGTTACTGTGATAATGTGAGATGCCAATTCAAAAGTGCTTCGGATCACCTTATCATATTCTTTATCCTGTAACATTCCCATTATATAAATTATTTTACGATTTGTAAAATAAAAACGAATACTTTCCGCCAGTCTCTTTGCTGCATCCTCATTGTGAGCGCCATCTGCAATAAAAAGCGGCCTCTTTGCCAGCACCTCAAATCTGCCCGGCCATTTCGTCTGCAAAAGCCCCTCTCTAAGCCGCTCCTCCGATACCTTAAACCCACATCTGTTTAGCGCAAGCACCGTCTCCACCGCCAGCACCGCATTCTCGACCTGATACCGCCCTGGCAGGGAAATTTCCAGGTTTTTAAGCCGATCATAATCAAAACTTTGTTTAGTCACTCCATACTTAATACACTTAGCACGAGAAATGTCCGCTGTCAAAAACTTACCTTTCTTTTCCAGCGCCGCCTGCCGCAAAACCTTCATCGCCACCGGCGTTTGCTTTACTGATATTACATAGCACTTGTTTTTTATTATTCCCGCCTTGGCGCGGGCAATCTCCTCCAAGCTATCCCCCAAAATCGCCATGTGATCCATACTGATGGAGGAAAAAACAGCCGCCAATGTATTTTCCACAATATTTGTTGTATCCAATGCACCGCCCAGCCCCGTCTCCATCACCACGATATCACACTTTTTGTCCAAATAGTAAAGGAAAGATACCGCTGTCTCCACTTCAAAAACTGTAGGATGGGGCAGTCCCTCCGATGCCATAGCTTCCGCCGCCGCCCTCACAGGCTCCAGATATTTGCAAAATCCCGACTGGGTAATCATACGGCCATCCACCTGAAACCGCTCTCGGTATTCCTTCACTGCCGGGGAAATGTAACGTCCCGTTCGATACCCCGCCGCCGACATTATCGTAGAAATATATGCCAGCGTTGAACCTTTGCCATTGGTACCCGCGATATGCACAAACTTAAGCTGTGACTGAGGATTCCCCAGCCGTGCACACAATTCCTTTGTAGTCTCCAGCCCCATGACAACGCCAAGAGAACGCAATTCTTCTATATAATGCATGGCTTCCCGGTAATTCATGATTCCACTCTCCAAATTTTAATTTACACTTCGCATAAAAGGTTCTAAACCTGACAATACTGTCTCTATGAGAAAATTTTTGCACAACTTCATTCACTGTGGCCTGCTGGGATGGTTTTTGGAAATCATCTTCACAGCCTTTTGCGCTTTCCGAAGACGAGATATGAAACTTACTGGCGCGACCTCCATCTGGATGTTTCCCATCTATGGCCTGGCCGCTCTGCTCTCTCCTGTCTGCCGTCTGCTCAAAAACCGCTCCCTGTTCTTTCGGGGACTCACCTATACCGGCCTAATCTTTACCGGTGAATTTCTCACTGGTATGTGGCTGAACCGCCGCGAACTGTGTCCCTGGAACTATGAACACGCCCGTTGGAATCTTGGAAAAGTGATCCGCCTCGATTATGCACCCTGCTGGTTTATCACCGGACTTCTTTTCGAACGTCTCCTTCGGGAAAATGACGAATCCCTGCGCCCGGACCAGCCTCAGCGTTAATCTGCGTCGTCGTCGATATCATCCGCATTGATGTTCAAAGTATTTAATGTACGGCGTTTTCTCCTGGCTTCTTCGGAAGTATGCAAAATATAATTTTTGATCTCTTTTGCGTTTTTGATATGCTCCAGGAAAAGCTGAGGATGGGTATTGTCCCCCGTATAACAAGCTACCGTACCAAGCCCAAAGATACGTTCCACCAGACTGGTCTTTAATTCCACATCCTGTATTTTATATAAATAACAATCGTTTTCTGTCGTATTAAGCAGCCCGGAATCGATCGTGATTACCTGCTCGTTAATCGTATATTTCGTAAAAGTGAACGGCAGACCAAAAAAGAGCCACCTTTTCCGCTCTATAAACTCCTTCGTGTCCCCTTCTCTCTGATCTGCTTCTGCATATTCATCCTCTTTACTTATTTCATCTCTGTCTTTTTCCATATAAAATATTCTCCATTCTGCTGCTTTTTCTTTTTTCACATTTACAAAATCAGTTTACCACATACGCCTGCATTTCACAAGCCGGTAGCAGTTTGACCTTCGGCTTCCCTGTCACACCTGATGCAATACCCTCATTCTCCCCTTGCAAGCCTCCCGCCTTTGTGCTATGATATGTGTAATTATTCAGAGCCATGCAGATTTAAGAAGACAGACTGCTTGGACTCTCTTCATCACAAAAGCAAAGATACACTTATGCAAATTGACACAGAATAATTACTATCGCAAATACCAACATAAGGAGGACTCCGCATGACCGCTAAAGACTGTATTGTAGGGCGCAGAAGTATCCGAAAATTCAAAACCGATGCCGTTTCCCATGAGCTTTTATCAGAGATCGTTGAGACCGCTTCCTACTCTCCGAGCTGGAAGCATACGCAGATCACCCGTTATATCGCTGTGGAAGGCGCATTAAAAGACAAAATAGCAAAAGAATGCACCAGCTTATATCCCCCCAATGGTAATATTATTGCAGCAGCTCCCGTGCTAATGGCAATTACCATCATCAAAAACCGCAGCGGCTACGAGCGCGACGGTTCTTTTAGTACGCCCCGCGGCGATGGCTGGCAGATGTATGACGCTGGTATCGCATCCCAGAGCCTTTGTCTGGCTGCCTATGAAAAAGGGCTTGGTTCCGTAATCCTTGGTCTTTTTGACCAAAGTGAAGCGGAGTCCTTATTACAGATTCCTGAGGACAGAGAGCTGGTTGCTCTCATACCCATCGGCTATCCCGATGAGACGCCTGCTGCTCCCAGAAGAAAGCCTGTGGAGGAACTGTTATCCTATCTATCGTAATTATTAAAAATAGAAGAGAGCTTCTCTTCTATTTTTTTTAAACATCAGAGTAAAGGAGTGTTGTATTCTATGAGACATTTGATGAACCCGCTTGATTTTTCTGTGGAAGAGCTGGACAAGCTTTTTGATCTGGCAAATAACATCGAGGCCAATCCTGCGAAATATGCCCACGCCTGCGAAGGCAAAAAGCTGGCAACCTGCTTCTATGAACCTAGCACACGCACACGCTTGAGCTTTGAGGCTGCTATGCTCAATCTGGGCGGCCAAGTTCTTGGCTTCTCCGACGCCGCGTCCTCCTCCGCCTCAAAGGGTGAAAGCGTATCCGATACCATCCGCATCATATCCTGTTACGCAGATATCTGTGCCATGCGGCATCCTAAGGAGGGCGCCCCTATGGTAGCAGCAGAACGGTCCGGTATCCCTGTGATCAATGCAGGAGACGGCGGGCACCAGCATCCCACCCAGACCCTCACTGATCTGCTCACAATCCGCTCGCTGAAAGGAAGGCTTGGCGGCTTTACTGTCGGTCTTTGCGGCGATCTGAAATTTGGACGCACCGTACATTCTCTGATCAATGCCCTGATCCGATACGACGATATCCACTTTATTTTTATCTCCCCGCCGGAGTTGAAAGTACCAGACTATATCACAGACATGCTGACGGAAAGGGGAATCATCTATAGAGAGGTCATCCGTCTTGAGGATTGTATGCCGGACTTAGATCTTCTTTACATGACCAGAGTCCAGAGAGAACGTTTCTTCAATGAGGAAGATTATGTTCGTTTGAAAGACTTTTATATTCTGGACAAAGCGAAGTTGTCCGACGCAAAATCAGACATGCTGATTCTCCATCCTCTTCCAAGAGTCAACGAGATTTCCATAGAAGTCGACGATGATCCCCGCGCTGTCTACTTTAAGCAGGCTCAGTATGGCGTATACGTCAGGATGGCACTTATATTGACATTACTCGGGATAGACGTCTAAAACAGATACCATCACAAAATTTCATCCGCTGTATAAAAAATTTTTATCGCGGCTTCATAGAAAGGAGAAAGCAAATTTATGTTAAATGTAGGAAAAATTGAGGAGGGTTTCGTGCTCGATCATATTGAGGCCGGCAAAAGTCTTGATATCTATCATCACTTAAAGCTGGGCAAACTGGATTGCACGGTTGCGATTATCAAAAATGCCCGCAGCAACAAAATGGGCAAAAAAGATATCATCAAAGTCGAGTGCCCGATTGATATGCTGGACTTAAATATCTTGGGCTTCATCGACCATAATATCACCGTCAATGTAATCCAAAACGGGGAAATCGTGGAAAAGAAGAAGCTCCAGCTGCCCAAGCAGATCAAAAATGTGATCCGCTGCAGAAATCCGCGCTGCATCACTTCCATTGAACAGGAACTCCCCCATGTTTTTGTCCTGTCCGATGAGGAAAAAGAAATTTACCGCTGCAAATACTGTGAAGAAAAATTTGACAAACGTACGCTTTAAAAAACGGACAGCTTCCTTTTTTGACGCCGGCTGTCCCATGACACAAAGGAGAATGCGAACCATGTCGTTTATCGAAGAACTCAAGACCGAACTTGTGCAGGAGAGACAAAATCCTCCCCTGGCCGACCGTCCCGTCTTAAACAAAGAACGCTTTGAGGAATACATCCGGGAAGAACTTTTCTTTCTGCAGCAAAAAATCAAACGGGACGCCCGGGCTGGGAAATACGAAAGCGCCGGTGAAAAGCACATTTTCAAAGGAATACGGCTATGGCACGAAGGCGACTACCGCCACGGCACCAATTCCCTGGCCACTTTTTATTCTTTCCTTGCCCGTGACACAATCCTTTCCCGCACCGTTTTACACCAGCGCAAAAAGCTGCTGGGCGGCTACAGCTACGAGGTCCGTTATTCCTTGACCAAAGAAGGCGGCGCCTATTTTGAACGGTTTGCCCAAAGATTTGCGGAAGAAAGAATCAAAGTGGAGGGCCTTTTTGCCTGGGTGGATAACAAGTCCACCGCTCCCCTTCCCTATCTGGACCGGGGAGATGTCAAATATGATTTTGAACTGGAACATCACCTGATCAATTATCCGAAACTTTGTTATACCTACGAACTGGAACTGTAAAAAAGCTTCATCCCAGCGCCACATCCAACATCATCATGACCGCAAACCCAATGGCAAAACCGATCGTACCGATGTTGGAATGTTCCCCTTGGGAGGCTTCCGGAATCAGTTCTTCCACCACCACATACAGCATGGCTCCCGCCGCAAAGGCCAGCAGATAAGGCAGCACAGGCTCCACAAACCTTGCAAGCAGAATGGTCAGAAACGCTGCGGCCGGCTCCACTACACCGGACAGGGTTCCATGGAAAAACGCCTTTCTGCGGGATTCTCCTTCACTCCGCAGAGGAAGGCTGATAATCGCCCCTTCCGGAAAATTCTGGATGGCGATCCCGGCAGCCAGCGCCAGCGCCCCTGCCATCGACACCTCGCTCTCCCCCATCACAACCCCGGCGAACACCACGCCCACCGCCATCCCCTCCGGGATATTATGCAGCGTTACGGCAAGGACAAGCATGGTTGTTTTTTTTAAAGCCACTTGCGGCCCCTCCGACACCTCACAGCCAAGATGGAGATGGGGGATCATTTTATCCATTCCAAGCAAAAAAGCCACCCCCAAAAAGAGTCCGCACACCGCCGGGAGAAACGAAAGCTTCCCCAACCCGCCGGACATATCCATCGCCGGAATAAGCAAAGACCATACGGCGGCCGCCACCATTACCCCGGAAGCAAACCCCAGCAGCGATTTTTGTACTAGTTCCGGGATTTTATTTTTCAGAAAGAGGACGCATGCCGCCCCCGCTGTCGTTCCGATAAAAGGAATCATGATTCCCCAAAAAATATCCACTCTCATTTCTGCCTCCAAATTTTTTTTGGGAACCATCCGCATCAAACAAAACCGTTCCCCCTTACTGCCTTATTGTATGTCGGACCGTAAAATCCGTTACCGTTTTTTACACCATCCCACAAACGACGCAAGGATAAAAATCAGGATATCCACCACCACCACGCTGGCCCCTGCCGGTGTTCCGTAAAAAAAGGAAATCCCAAGCCCGGCCAGAAAGCCCGTCACCGCCAAACACGCGGAAACCGCCAGCACCCCTTTATAACTTTTACACAAACGCATGGCGGTCAAAGCCGGAAATACAATCAGGCTGGAAATCAGCAGCGCCCCCATCATGCGCATGCCAAGCACCACTACTATGGCCGTCAGCACCGCTAAAAGACAGCGGTATCGTTCGGTCCGGATTCCGGCCGCCCGCGCAAAGCCCTCGTCAAAAGTAACGGCAAAAAGCCCGTCATAAAAGCACCCGTAAAAAACAAGCACTGCCACCGACAAAACCACACTCAACGCCACATCCTTCCCGGACATGGCGAGAATGGAACCGAACAGATAACTGTTTAAATCCGCGTTCATCCCGGTACTCATGGATATCACCATGACCCCGACTGCCAACGCGCCCGTGGAGAATACCGCCGTGGCCGCGTCCCCTTTCATTTTTCCGGAAGCGCTCAGCCACAAAAGCAAAAAAGCGGCCGCAACCACCACCGGTACCGCCACCGCCAAAGGGGCAAGATCCAAGGCCGAAGCCACCGCCAGCGCTCCGAACCCCACATGGGACAATCCGTCCCCGATCATGGAAAACCGTTTTAAGACCAGGCTGACCCCCAAAAGCGCCGCGCACAGGGAAAGCAAAACTCCCGCCGCCAACGCCCTGACCATGAAGGGATAAGACAGCATTTCCCCAAGATACCGCATCATGTCCTGCACCTCCCATAAAAATGCCGTCCCTCCTCGCTCTCCAGGTATTCTTCCGTCCTTCCGAAAAAATACCCGTCATGGGACAGACACAAAATGTGATCCGCATGCGCAAACGCCTCCCGCAGCGCATGGGAAACCATCACCACCGTAATATTATGTTCCCGGTTTAAGTGCAGGAGCAAATGGTAAAAGTCCTCCGCCGCCTCCGTATCCAGCCCTGTGGCGGGTTCATCCAGCAAAATCAGTTTTTGCGCCGCGCACAAGGCCCGCGCCAGAAGTACCCGCTGCCTCTGCCCGCCGGACAGTTCCCGAAAGCTTTTCCCCCACAGATCGGCTATCCCCAGAAGATCCAATTTTTCCTGTGCCAACCGCCTTTTTCTTCCCTTCCCCAAACCTCCGCTTAAGCATCCGGAAAGCACCACTTCCCCCACCAGGGCCGGAAAATCCCTCTGGGCAGGCGTCTGCTGGGGAACATAGCCGATCTGGCCCGGTTGTATGGACTCCCCCAGTACAATTCTCCCGGACGCAGGTTTTTTCAATCCCAGCATTCCCTTCATAAGCGTGGATTTTCCCGTACCGTTTGCCCCTATGATGCACAGATAATCCCCTTCCTCCACGGAAAAGTTCAGGTCCGATACTACCGTTTGATTTTCATAGGAAAACGCCACATTTTCACAGGCCAAGCATAATGTTCCCATATCCAGGCTACCCTTCTTTTGCGTAAAACTCTCGGAGTGTCTCCACATTCCGGTACATGAGCGACAAATAGTCCTCCCCCGCCTCCAAATCCTTTGCGGTGATGGAATGGCCGGAATAAAACACCGCCGTCCTGGCGCCCGCCGCCTCCGCGATGGCTTCCGCTACTTTTCCGTTGGACATCTCCAAATAAAAAACCACCGGAATCCCTTCCTTTTTTACCTCGTCCGTCAAAAAAGCCACCATGGCCGCGCTTGGCTCCGTCTCCATGCTGCAGCCCGGAAAAGCCGCATAATACTCCAATCCATAGGTTCTGACAAAATAAAGCAGCGGAAACCGGTCCCCAAAAACCAGGGGCTTTGGATTTTCCTGTCGGGTCACCTCCCGAAATGCCGCATCCAATTCCGTAAGCTTTTTCGTATAGGCGGCTGCATTTTGGGCAAATAGTTCCGCATGCTTCCGGTCTTTTTGGCACATTACACCGCAAAGCTTCTCCACAATCACCATGGCGTTTTGCGGGGATGTCCACACATGTTCATCATACTCTTTGCCTTCCAGATGAACCGCGTGCGCCTCTGTCCCCTCCTCCTGTCCATGGTCATGCCCTTTCACCTGCATACCGGCCACGGTTTCTTCCTCCAGGGGATCCACCCAATCCAACAGCGCATGGCTTTCCACTCCCCCGCCCGTTCCTTTAAGCAGTTCTTCCACCCAGACATCCGATTCGCCTCCGGCGTACAGAAAAATATCGCTGTTCATAATGGTCACGATATCCGCGGGGGTCGGTTCATAGGAATGACTTTCCATTCCGGGCTTCAAAAGCAGTACGGTCTCTGCGGCATCGCCCCCGATTTGCCTGGCAAAATCATACGGGGGAAACACCGTCGTCACAATCCGGAGCTTTTGCGGATCCTGCCGTTTCGCCATGTCCGCCCGCCATCCGCAGCCGGACAGGAGAACCCCTGACAAAACAGCCAGCAAAAATACCGGTAAAGTTCCACTCTTATTCTTCATCCTTTTTCTTCTTCCTATACGTCTGTGCCGACTGCTTCAATTCCTCCAGCACATCCGCAAACCGCCTGGAAACCATCATAGGGTTTCCCCGGAGCATACTCCGTTTGATAAAATCTCCCATAAACTGCGTAATTTCCCGCTTTCCGATATTTTCCGTAAATCGCCCGCGCAAATCCAAAAGTTCCTCCCGCATTCCCATGAAAAATTCCGATGTAGGCAAGGCTTCCTTAATTTTAGCAAACTGTCCCTCAATAACCGCAATCAGTTCCTCCTTGCGCAGCGCAATATATCCCTTTGCATCCCCGCGTTCCTCTTCCCGTTCTTTCCTGCGGTTTTCTTTTTCTTCCCCGCTTAACGCGAGAATCACATCCAAGCGTTTCTGCATCCGTTCCAGTTCCTGGCGCGCCTTCTCCATTTTCGCCAACAGATCGCGCAAATCCAGCGCCGCCCTAAAGGAAAGCGTAAAATCCGCCACGAAATAAACCGTGACAAACATTGTTACCGTAGTCATGAGCCATTCCGGCAGTAAAAATGCGGCCTGCTCCACCCTTGTGTGTACCAGGCGGGTCATTAAAATCGTCAAACCTCCCCAGGCCAGGCTGGATCCCAAACTGATATGTCCCTGAAAGTTAAAACGGCTGTCGGAATAGTCCCAATACCGTACCTTGAAAAGAGCCTCCATCGTAACGCCGGTCACGTATTCCAGCACAGTCGCGCCCACACAGCCCGCCAGGTACGTCAAAACCAAACTGTCCTGAAACGGCCTTGATACGATCAGCATCATCAATGCCCCACATCCGTATAAAGGCAGAAACGGCCCCCGGATAAATCCCCTGTTCACCAGCTTTTTCGTTTTGAGGGAGACATAGGTACTCTCAAAGCACCAGCCAAAAAAGCAGTAAAAGAAAAAGAAAAACAGCCATTGCATCCACGTATAACCCAAAAACACAGACATATCCCCCTCTTATCACACAAACAGGTCAAAGCCTACCACCAGCTTTCCCTTTTTGGTGGTGCGCCTCTCTCCCCGGAAAATAAATTTCCCGTACCCCCTGACAGACACCACATCCCCGTCTTTGAGCGGGTCACTTCCGCTTTCCTGCTGTCTGCCGTTGACATAAATTTTCTTTTGCTTAAAAAGAGCCTGGCTCTGGCTGCGGGACAGGTTCCACACTGCCGCCACAATCCCGTCGCTACGCAGACTCGCCACATTTTCCTCTTTGGGTGCAAGTTCCCTTTTCGGAAGTCCCTGCGTCCCGTCCACCCTCCGGCAGCGCATGTCCGTATGCCGTACCCGGGTCAGGTTCTCTTCCAAATAGGGCGCCATCGTCTCCGTACAGAAAAGGAACGCGGCCTTTTGATCCGTCACAATATCCCCCACCGTGCTCCTGTCGATTCCCAGATTCATGACAGCCCCCAGAAAATCCCGGTGTGTAAAATCATCCGCAAATTTCTCCTGCAGCGGTTCCACCCGCAGGCAGACAACCGGAAACGGCTCCGCATACCCCAGCTGCTCCGGACTTCCAAACCGCGCCATTTGCCTTTCGGCATGTTCCATACCGCCTTCCAGACAAACATGCACGCCCGTCCTGCCCTGCACCTCCCAAAGCGCATCCTGTTCGGCCGGAGACAAAAATCCGGTAAAAACAAACAGATTCTGTCTCCAGGATCTGTCTGCCAGTTCCGCAAAACGCTTTTTTAACTGCTGCAGTTCTTTTTCCGATTCCGCCGCCAAACCTGTCCCCCCTATATGCCGACAAAGCGAAATTTATGAGAAACTGATCACCGGTTCTTTGGGCCGCCTGGCTTTTGTCACCAAAGCGGCATGCAAAACCGGGCCTTCCCCTTCATAATCGGCAAAATATTCCCGCTTAAACTCTGCAGTCACTTTTACCCAGTCCTTTTCTTTGTATATACCAATCCCGTCATATACGCAGACAAAACCAAGAAAGGTCATATCCTCCGCACAGCACGTCATTGCCAGACGCCCCGGGACAAAATACCCTTCCGGAAACCCTTCCGGCTTCATCACCATGGCCACGAAGGATATGGTCTTTCCCTCATAACGCTCCGGATGATCCAGACTGTCCAGATACCAAATCCCGTAAGTCTCATCCGTCAGCACAATCGGCTCCTTGTTCAAATCGTAGGGAAGATCCTCTTCCATAATCTCGTCGATCTCTCCGTTTTGATCCTCAAATACGATGTCTGCAGACTGGTTGAGGGCTTTTACATTCCTTTTATATACGTTCAAATCCGCAATACCGTCGCATCGGTTAAAAATGATCATTTCGGACTTGCGCAGCATATCGGAAACCATGGATTTCATATTATTAAAATACATGGGAAAAGTGGAAGCGTCGATCGTGGTAATCTGCTGCTCTACCTGCCAGTGCCAGGGCAGACGCAGATCCCGGAATTTCCACATGCCGTTGTACTCAATGACAATACGCTCCGGCTTGTGTTTTTTCTCCAGGGCCGTCATCTTTTCCACTGTAAAATCCTCTTCCTTTTCAATCACTTCCACAACCGTACCGCTGCGTTTTAAGACATCCGGATCATACTCCGTTTCTCCTTCCTCACAGAGCAAAAGCAGCGTTTTTCCGGATATCTGGAAATACGGCTGATCCAGTGTAAAATTGATAAACTCCGTTTTCCCGCTTTCCAAAAATCCGTTGATGATATATACCGGTTTCATTTTTCCTCTCATTCCGCCGCGCAAGCGGCATCCTAATCCTCCGGAATTTCGGGACGCGCAGCGCCGCAAATTCCGGAACCGAAAAATAAAGTTTTCGTAAACCCTTATTTACTCCCGAACAATTCCGCAAGCGCATTTTCCTGCAGCTTGGATCCGATCACGCAAATCTTTCCTGTCACATCCGGCTTTCCTTCCCGCACATCGCTTTCCCCAGGCACGTAATCAAAATATATCCAGGATTTGTCCCCGGCCGCGACCATGCCCTTTGCGCGCAGTACCAGCCCATATGCCGCCTCGTTCTCCAAAGCCTGCAGACATGCTTCTATTTTTTCCTTTGTATAAAGCGCAGGCGTCTCAAAGCCCCAGCTCGTAAACACCTCATCCGCATGATGGTGATGATCATGGGACTCCTCCCCATGTCCTTCCTGGTGATGGCAATGTCCGTGCTCCTCCCCATGGTGGTGACAATGCCCCTGTTCCTCCTCCTCATGGCGGCAGTGCCCGTGCCCTTCCCCGTCATGGTGGCAGTGTCCGTGTTCCTCCTCATCATGGTGACAGTGTCCGTGCCCTTCCTCCTCATGGTGGCAGCAGTGCCCATGCTCTTCTTCATGGCCTTGACAATGCCCGTGCCCTTCCCCCTCATGGTGGCAGTGTCCGTGTCCTTCCTGATCGTGGTGATGCCCCTCATGCAGCTTTCTGACCTGCTCCATCAATTCCGCCTCCAGGTCTTTTGCGCCCTCAATCGTCTCCAATATGTCCCTGCCGTCCAGCTGCGCAATCGGCGTGGTGATAATCCTCGCTTTCGGATTGTGTTCCCGGATCAGTTCCACCGCCGTCTGTACCTTCTCCGCCGGAGCCACGTCCGTGCGGCTCAAAATAACGGTACCCGCATGCGCAATCTGATTGATAAAAAACTCCCCAAAGTTTTTGATATACATCTTACATTTGGAGGCGTCCACCACCGCCACGGCGCTGTTTAATACCACCTGCGTGCCCAATCCGGCATTCTGCACCGCTTTCATGACATCCGAAAGCTTTCCCACCCCGGACGGCTCAATCAGAATCCGCTCCGGATGGTAGGTATCCAGCACTTCCCTGAGGGAAGTGCCAAAATCTCCCACGAGGGAACAGCAAATACAGCCCGAATTCATTTCCCGGATCTCAATACCGGAATCCTTTAAAAAACCGCCGTCAATGCCGATCTCCCCAAATTCATTCTCAATCAAAACCACCTGGCTTCCCGCCAGTGCGTCTTTTAACAGTTTTCGAATTAAAGTGGTCTTTCCGGCTCCCAAAAAACCGGACACAATATCTATTTTGGTCATGATTCTGCCTCCGTTTCTCTTTTTATGAACGGCAGGACGCCAAAATCACTGCCGCTTTTTGTTAAATCATCTAATTATTTTGCGCCAAAATCCGGCGAATGTCAACCGTGACAAAGGAAAATTCATTTTCTTTTTAGGAACAAGGCGAAGACCGCTTCATCCGGAAAGCCCAGGGCGGCAGATGCGGGCACGGCCGGTCTCCAAACGGCGGACAGGAGCGCGTATGGCCGCTGCAGGCTTTCCGGTTGAAGCTGTCTAATCTGACAGGCCAAGCGGCAGCGGCAGGCCTGCGTGTCGTAATATCATAAAGGAGGCCGGCCATTGGTTGACCTGCCTCCTTTATGACCGCAAACCGGCATGCGCCGGTCGGGTCTTTCATGGTAAGCAAAACGATAAGCCGGGTTCTGTCGTGAGCGGTCATCTATCTAGCCCTGCCGTCGCCGGCAGGGTCAAGCGACCCACCAAAAAGCAGGCCGGGCCGGCCTTTCGCTCTTTGTTCGGTCTTGCTTCGGATGGGGTTTACATATGCCCCGCCCGTTACCGGGCGGGCGGTAGTCCCTTACACTGCCCTTCCACCCTTACCAGACCGGATGGCCTGGCGGTATATTTCTGTTGCACTATCCTTGGAGTCGCCTCCACCGGACGTTATCCGGCATCCTGCCCCGTGAAGCCCGGACTTTCCTCACCTGTTCCCTTTCGTCTG
>DERU01000043.1:6480-6693 GCA_002361095.1 Lachnospiraceae bacterium UBA3332 | reverse complement strand
CGTGGATTTTCCCACATTGGGCCTTCCCACCACCGCTACAATGGGCTTTCTTTTTTTATTTGCCATCTTTGCGACTCCTTTCCTCTTCCCAAAACCGTCCAAACCGTCCCCGGACGACGGCTAAAATCCGTAACGGTTCCGACAAGCCTGACCTGTTACGAAAATTCCCCCAAAATACTTTCTGTTAAATCATATCCGCTTGATTTTACAATA
>DERU01000043.1:3475-6160 GCA_002361095.1 Lachnospiraceae bacterium UBA3332 | reverse complement strand
CATATCCGCTTGATTTTACAATATTCACCGGCACTTGTAAAGCCTTTGCCAGGTCTCCCACCGTATAATCGTCCAGCGTAATGTCCTCCCCGCTGCGCAGAACATTGCACGGTAAAAGCAGCGCTTCCCCCAATTCTTTTGACCGCAGCTGCGCTATGATATCCTGTCCGCACAAAAGCCCTGTCACCGTAATGGATTCCCCAAAGAAATCGTTGCGTATGGCATACACATGAACGCATAAACCGTCAAAAGCTTCCTCCATGCGCCTTGCCATCCTGCTGATATAGGGAAACGTGATTTTCCCCGTCACCACGGAAACCTCCCGCTTCCGCTTATTCCAGCGTACAGGCGCGCCATCCCTGTAAAGCCTGTCCATGGAATCCTCAAATTCATCCAGCAGCAGCCGCAGCATCCCTACCCCGTTTTCATATTGGAGGTATCCGTCATAGTTTTCCGCCCCGGGCACTTCCTTTTGGGCAAGAATATACCACTCGTCGCTGGCATGGACAAAATGCAGCCCGTACCTGGGATACAGCTTCTCCTGCCACCTGTGCACCGTGTCCAGCACTTTGCACGCATCCTCCCCGGTAAACGGCTTGAGCGGATACAGCCCTTCCCGGTACTTGGACAATCCCACCGGCACCACGGATAGGCTGCGCAGATATGGCAGGTACCCGGCCAGATCGGAAATCGTACGTTCCAGTTCCGCACCGTCATTGACTCCCTTGCAGAGCACGATCTGTCCGTTCATCTCAATGCCCGCTTCGTAAAACCGGGCCGCCTTCTGCAGCGCTTCGCCCGCAAACCGGTTATGCAGCATCTTACACCTAAGTTCAGGATTGGTGGTATGAAAGGAAATATTGATCGGCGACAGGCGGTACCGGATAATCCGCTCCACATCCCGTTCCGACATATTGGTGAGCGTCACATAATTGCCCTGCAAAAAGGAAAGCCTGGAATCGTCGTCCTTAAAATAAAGCGTTTCCCGCATGCCCTTGGGCATCTGGTCAATGAAACAGAAAATGCATTTGTTCCGGCAGGACCGATACTCGTCCATCAGCCCGTTTTCAAAAAGAATCCCCAGGTCCTCGTCATATCCCTTTTCAATTTCCAGCAGCCACTCTTCCCCGGAAGGCTTTTCCACCAAAACCTCCACATATTCTTCCTGTGTCAAATATTGGTAATCAAAAATATCCTCTATTTCTTCGCCGTTTATGCAAAGCAGCCGGTCCCCCGCTTCGATTTCCATTTCCTGCGCGATACTGCCTGCTTCCACGGCTTTCACAACATGTCCCCGTTTCTTTTCCATCCGCCTTTGCTCCTTCCATTCCCTTCCTATTTTACTAGAAAAATTGCACCCTGTCACGAGAAATTTCTTGACTCTATCCTTTGCCAATGTTATAAAGGTATTGTATGTATCGGCCACGTCCGGCACAGTTACATAGGAGGAACCCCAAAATGTCTAACTTACAGCAAATTTCGCACGCGCTGCCCGTTGCGCCTTTAAAGATTATCGCATTGGATTCTGCCAGGAAGCTTGGCGAAAGCGTAAACGCGTATCTCATTTCCTACCGGAAAAAAATGAAGAATTCATCCCATGACGATCCGGCTTTCCGGGGATACATAGAAGACAATTACCTGGTGGACGCGGACTGTCCGCGTTTCGGCACCGGAGAGGGGAAGGGCGTGCTGCATGAATCCGTGCGCGGTACGGATCTTTTCATTCTGGTAGATGTCTGCAACCACAGCTTAACCTATACCCTAAACGGATATATCAACCATAAATCCCCTGACGATCATTATCAGGATCTCAAGAGAATGATCTCCGCCGTGGGAGGAAAGGCCAAACGGATCACTGTCATTATGCCTTTTCTTTACGAGGGCCGTCAGCATAAGAGAACCGGACGCGAATCCCTGGACTGTGCCTATGCGCTCTCCGAACTGGCTTCCATGGGGGTCAACAACTTTATCACCTTCGACGCCCATGATCCCCGGGTACAAAATTCCGCGCCGCTTTGCGGTTTCGACAATTTTACCCCGCCCTATCAGTTTATGCGCGCCCTGTTGGACAATGTGCCCGATCTGATCATAGATAAAGACCATATCGTCGTCATCAGTCCGGACGAAGGCGCCCTGGACCGCACCACCTACTTTGCCAACGTGCTGGGCGTCAATATCGGCATGTTTTATAAACGCCGCGATTATTCCGTCATTGTCAACGGAAAGAATCCCATTGTGGCGCACGAATTTTTAGGGGAAAATATCGACGGAAAAGACATCGTCATCATGGATGACATGATTTCCTCCGGCGGAAGCATGATCGACACGGCCCGCCAGCTCAAAGAGATGAACGCGAGAAGGGTATTTATCTGCACCACTTTCGGCCTTTTTACGGACGGCATGGCAGCCTTCGACACCGCCTATGAAAAAGGATGGTTCGACAAGATTATCACCACCAACCTGACGTACCAGATACCGGATCTGCTCTCCCGCCCTTACTACATTGAAGCCGATATGAGCCGGTTCCTCGCCTCCATTATCGACTTTATGAACCACGACCTGTCGCTGAATAACGTTTTGACTCCCACCGAGAAGATCAACACCATCCTGGAGCGCTACAACAACCGGGAAGAATATAATATATAAAAAAGTGTGCGCATGGCGCACACGCCGCGTCGAGCGCGG
>DERU01000043.1:633-3111 GCA_002361095.1 Lachnospiraceae bacterium UBA3332 | reverse complement strand
TTCCTTACGCGCGAGTACGCATAAAAAAGTGTGCGCTTTGCGCACACTTTTTTATACCGCCCTGCAAGGGTATCCGCCCGGATGCCTGCAGCCGCTACTCTTTTTCACGGTACGGTTTGGTGAACAAAAACGGGAGGTAAACGGCAAGGTATAACAAAATTGTGACAACGGTATCTCCCCACCGCCTTTCCACTCCTTGGGCGGAAACCTGAAACAGGGCCATCCCCAAATTATTGTTTAAAAAGTGTATCACCGTCACGGCCCATATGTTTTGGGTGCGCAGATAAACCCAGCCAAAGAATATTCCCATCCCGATACAGCCCGCCAGCTGCGCAAGGATACTCTGTAAACTTGTGGACGGGCTATAGTAAAACAAATTGATCGGCAGATGCCACAATCCCCACAGGACACCGACAGCCAGCACACCCGGCTTCTTTCCGAACCGTTTTTGCAACTCAGGGGTCAAATAGTAACGCCAGCCGTATTCCTCCCCAAAAAAGGCGGTAAAACTCAGCAGCAGATTCAAAGGCATGATGATGAAAACCCACTGCGGCAAACCAGGATTGAGGGAATATGCTTCCGGGCTTTCCCCCTGCAAAATCCCAATTCCCATTGCCGCCATGGTGAGGACAAGATAAAGCAGGACAAAAATACCGATACCTGACAGGCTCCCCTTTACGTTCTTCCAAAGGCACAGGCCGTATGCCTCCCGCTTTCCGCGCTTCATGGCCGTCAAAATTACCAGACTGGCCAGGCTGAGCACACACATCAGATTGTTCACCCAAAGAAGCGCCGCAAATCCCCGCACAAAAACCCCTGCCACCGCCACCGCTGCCATAACGGCGGTTCCCGCGCAAAACGTGCCGTAAAACACCTTGGGAAGGGGCGCCGGCTCCTCCCCCTTTCCCGTCCGTCCTTCTTTTGTCAAAAGCGCCCCCGCCATCACCCCGGCGGCGGGAAGGTACATCCATACCAGCGGAAAAGCCGATACATCCTGCCCTCCATAAAACGCAATTCCCATACATATGCCGAGAAGTACCGGCATTCCGAACGCTATGGCGAAAAATATAACCAGTCTTTCATTTGTTTTCTTCATCTTCACTCTCCTCCGCAAACGCTTCCTCCAATTTCCTGCGTCTCCACTTTAACAGCTTCCACGCCACAAAAAGACCTGCCAGCATCAGAATCGCCATGGGGACAAAAAATGCGCCGAATAAAACCGCCAAATCTTTCACAGAACGCCCTTCTTCCCCCATGCCCAAACAGCTTCCGGCAGTCATAATCACAGAAAACAAAAAACTTCCGATCAGACTATACCGGATAAGATCCTTCCAGCCCACATTCTGCCTTCCCTCCGACCAGACTCCGATCCGGATACAGGCGGCCACTTCATATACCGCAAGAATCATAAAAATACCCCATTCCACAATCCACTCCGGTACGGGCCTTTTCAAAAACACCGCCTCCACCACAAATGCCGCCAGCAGTAACCAGAAAGCAATCCAATATCCGTATCCGGTTACCCGGTTCAAATCCGCCTGCTGCCGTTCGTCGATCTCCCTTTTACACCACCGCTTCCATAGATTCATATCCTGTTCCTCCTTCTATTCTTCCCAAAACAGCTGATCCAGTGTCCTGTCTAACGCCCTGCATATCGCAATGCACAACTGCAGGGACGGGTTAAACTTTCCGGATTCAATCATACTGATCGTCTGCCTTGTCACCCCTACCAGGGAGGCCAGCTGATCCTGTGACAAATCCTTTTCGATTCTCGCAATTTTCATCCGCTTATTCTTATCTGCCATCCAACTTCCCCCTTTCCTGTCCTACTTCTGTTTTCTTTGTTCCCCCCTCTCTTTTACATATCATACGCTTTATTTTTCTTTTTGTCAATTATATTTTACATATTATCATATAAAAATTGCGGGCGCATGACGTTCCAAAAGTTCCGGAACCATAATGCGCCCGCCGCCTTATGCGTGGACAATATTGGTATACTCAGAAATTTCCCTGCTCACGGTACACAGATCCGCTGCGGACAGTCCATGGATATCCGCGTGTCCCGTAATCCTGGCAAAAGTGCGCAGTTCCTCCGCGGAACAATTCAAATAATTGGCCACCCGCTTCGCTGCCGCCTCTATATGCAGCCGCTCCCGAAGCGACGGATCCTGCGTCGCCATTCCCACCGGACACATTCCCGTTCCGCAAATGCGGTATTGCTGGCATGCCGCAGCAACCATAGCCGCAGATGCCACCGCCACGGCATCCGCCCCCATTGCGATTGCCTTCGCAAAATCCGACGAAACCCGAAGACCTCCCGTGATGACCAAATCCACCTCGGCATGCACACTGTCAAGATACTTTCTGGCACGATAAAGGGCATAAACCGTTGGCACACTGGTGGAATCCCGTATGATCGCAGGGGATGCCCCGGTTGCCCCTCCCCTGCCGTCAATGGTAATAAAATCCGGCTCCGCA
>DERU01000043.1:0-333 GCA_002361095.1 Lachnospiraceae bacterium UBA3332 | reverse complement strand
GCCGTCAATGGTAATAAAATCCGGACCGGCAAAAACGCAGTATTCCAAATCCTTTTCGATTCTCCCGGCAGCGATTTTGATGCCAATGGGCCTGCCTTTGCTGCGCCGCCGTAAAGTCTCCACCAGTTCTTTCAAATCCTCTTTGGTATCAATTCCCGGAAATCTGGAGGGGCTGATAACATCCTCCCCCAAGGGTTTGTTCCGGATCGCCGCGATTTCCGGCGTCACCTTACTGCCAGGCAAATGTCCGCCCATCCCGGGTTTGGTTCCCTGCCCGATCTTAATTTCGATGGCGTCGGATGCCTGCAGATTTTCGTCCGTCACACTGTAGAG
>DERU01000238.1 GCA_002361095.1 Lachnospiraceae bacterium UBA3332 | reverse complement strand
GAATTCTGCGACTGGTATATCGAGATGGTAAAGCCCAGGCTGTATGCCGGTGACGGCGCAGACAGTCAGGGGGCCGCGCTCTGGACGCTGCGGACGGTTCTGATCGACGCTTTGAAGCTTTTGCATCCCTATATGCCGTTTATCACGGAAGAAATTTTCTGTACGCTGCAGTCCGAGGAAGAATCCATCATGATTTCGTCCTGGCCGGTTTGGCGGGAAGAGCGAAACTTTGAAAAGCAGGAGCGGGAAATCGGGGTGATCAAAGAGGCTGTCCGCGGAATCCGGAATCTGCGCACGGATATGAATGTTCCGCCCAGCAAAAAGGCACATGTGTATGTGGTCAGCAAGGAGCAGGAAGCGCTGGATATTTTTACGGAGGGCAGGCTGTTTTTTGCTTCCCTTGCCGGGGCGTCGGATGTGACCATGCAGACAGACAAGGAGGGCATTGGGCAGGACGCGGTTTCCGTGGTTCTGGCGAATGCGACGCTTTACATTCCTTTTGCGGAACTGGTGGATATCGGGAAAGAGATCGAACGTCTGGAAAAGGAGGAAAAGCGTCTGGAGGGCGAACTTGCCCGGGTAAACGGCATGCTGAACAACGAAAAATTCATCAGCCGCGCGCCTAAGGAAAAAATCGAACAGGAGCGCGCAAAATTGGGCAAATACGGACAGATGATGGAACAGGTGCGGGAGAGACTCGCACAGCTGCGCAAGTAATCCTTATGGAGCGGTTGACGTATAGGGAAGCGGTAGGGGAATTATTTTTGCTTCCTTCCAAAACCAGGAAAAATCCGTTTGCACAGACGGAAGCGTTTTACCGGCAGCTGGGGGAGCCGGGAAGCCGTTTCCCGGTCATCCACGTGGCGGGAACCAACGGCAAAGGTTCTGTCTGTGCGTATGTAAACAGTATGTTGTCTGCGGCGGGATACCGGGTGGGGATGTTTACCTCCCCCCATCTGGTGGACGTCCGGGAACGCCTGGTACTGCAAAATGGCCGGATCGGGGAAGAAACCTTTGCCCGGCTTTTTTGCGTACTGCAAAGGAGGCTGGAAGATTTTGCGCAGGGCGCATACCGGCCCACATTTTTTGAAACCCTGTTTTTTCTTTTTATGCTGTGGATGGAAGAGGAAGAGCCGGATGCCGTGATTTTGGAAACCGGAATGGGAGGCAGGCTGGACGTGACCAATGTGGTGCGGCGTCCGGCAGTAACGGCGATTACCGGAATCGGACTGGATCATTGCGAATTTTTGGGAACCACAAAGGAAGCGATTGCGCGGGAAAAAGCCGGGATTTTCAAGGAGGCGGTTCCGGCTGTCTGCTGGCAGACCGGCGACGCAGTGGAACGGGTTTTTCGGGACAGGGCGCGGGAATTGTCGGTTCCTTTGCGGGCAGTGTCAAAAAAGGAAGTCAAATTATCAAAAATAAAGAAAAATTGCATTGATTTTTTTCTCAAGTCTGCGTATGATAGAGATATTGAAGTTCATTTGGAAACAAGTGCCATTTATCAGACCGAAAACGCTGCCCTGGCCGTGGCAATATTGGGGCAGGCGGAACGGTTTTTTACCATAAGTGAAGAACAGATGATACGGGGGCTGTCCCAAATGCGCTGGGAAGGGCGGATGGAGGAAGTGCGGCCCGGTGTGTATCTGGACGGGGCGCACAACCCGGACGGGATCCGTGCTTTTTTACAAAGTGTGAGGGGGGACGGATTTTTGGGGGAGCGCTGGCTTTTATTCGGGGCCTGCGCCGATAAGGACGTACGGGAAATGGCGGCGCTTTTGCAGGAGGCAGGGCTGTTTACTCGAAGTTTCGGCGTTTTGCTTGCGGGCGGCAGGGGGCTTTCGGAGCCCGAACTGGAAAGGCTGTTTGCGGGGGGACCGGCCGGGTTTTCCGGTGTTTTTGCGGATGCCGACAAGGCGGTGGGGCAATTGCTTTCGGTAAAGGGGGAAGACGTCCGGCTCTATATTGCCGGTTCTTTATATCTTGCAGGCGCGGTAAAGCGTTTTCTTGCACGGTAGGAATTTTGTTCCCTATCGTGCAAGAGAGAACGAAAGAGCGTACTGCTGCGGGAAGGAAAATGCCGTTTACGCGGCCCGCCGCAGAGCGCACACTTTTTTGGAGAGTCATGCACGGAGGTTTGTCATGATTAATTTTGAAGAGGAATTGAAAAAGTTCCATCCCAGCCTTGAGATAGACGAGGCGGAGGATGTTATCATACACCACAACTTAACGGACTTTACGGATATTCTTGTGCAGATGGTAAAAGAGCATGAGGAGATTTTGCAGGAAGAGGATGCGGATCCGGATCTATATGACGAGTGAACGTAAGGAGTGGCGGTATGCATTGTTATAATTGCGGGGCACAGCTTACAAAGAAGGAGTATTGTACCAACTGCGGCGCAGATGTTGCCAACTTTAAGAAGCTGATGAGTTTTTCCAATTACTGCTATAACGACGGGTTGGACAAGGCGCGCGTGCGTGACCTTTCCGGAGCGGTTGGCAGCCTGAAGCAGTGCCTGAAATTTAATAAATTTCATATAGAAGCGAGGAACCTTTTGGGACTCGTTTATTTTGAGATGGGGGAGCCGGTGGCAGCTTTAAGCGAATGGGTTATCAGTAAGAACCTCCGCCCCAAGAAAAATATTGCGGATGATTATATCAATTTTATCCAGAAAAGCCCCACACAGCTGGATGCCATCAGCCAGAGAAGCAGGAAATTTAACCAGGCGCTGCTGTATTGCCAACAGGACAGCAAGGATCTGGCCATTATACAGTTAAAGAAGGTACTGTCGGACAACCCCAATTATGTGCAGGCACATTTGCTGCTGTCGCTTTTATACATCGATGCGGCGGAATGGGCCAAGGCGCGCAGGGAAGTAAACCGTTGTCTGCGCATTGACAAAAATAATACGATGGCGCTGCGCTATCTGCAGGAGATAGAGAAAGCTTCCCAGCCGGAGGAAGAAACCCGGGGCGTCAAGAGGGGCGCAAAATCCGAAGAGGTGCTCAAATACCAGAGCGGAAACGAGACCATTATCCAGCCCATGAATGTAATGGAGCAAAAAAGGGGGGCAGGCTGGTTTTGGATGCTTTTTGTCGGCCTCTTTACCGGGCTTGCCGTCTCCTGGTTTTTGGTGATGCCCGCGCGGGTACAATCGGCAAAAGCGGAACTCAATAACAGCCTGATTATAGCCGGTGAGGAGAGCGACCGCAAGAATACGCAGATTGATGCCCTGACGAAGCAGGTGGATGCGCTGACCAAGGAAAATATGGATCTGCGTTCGCAGACAGAGGAACTTGCCAGCCGGGACGGGCAGATGAGTACGGTGGAAGCGCTGCTGCGGGCGGCGTACACTTATATTGCGCAACCGGACGATACGGAAAAATTTTCTGAGGCCATTGAACAGGTGGACCGGGAAGCCGTGGAAAGCGAGGATACTTCGGAGGCAGTGCGGGATCTTTATGCCAAGCTTTTGGAAATTACGGGAACGGATCTGGCAAAATCTTACTATGACACCGGTTACCGGGCTTTCCGGGCGCAGGATTATGATACCGCAATCGAGAATTTAAAAAAGGCGGTCACCTATGATGCGGCCAACAGTGAGGCCCTGTTTGCGCTGGGCAATTCTTACAAAGAAAACGGCAATAAACGGCTGGCGATAGAGACTTACGAGAGTGTGGTTACGCTGTTTCCGGATACGGAAAAGGCGAGACAGTCGCAGCGCTATATCGAGCAGCTTAGGGAATAGGCAAACACGTTCTGGCGGCCACAGGGCTGCCGCAGCCCAAACAGAATAGAAAGCAGGGTATTTATTGTACAAAAGAGAGCATGGAAGAACCGTGTTCTCTTTTTGTGTGTAAGGACGGAAAGGTTGAAAATTTAAATTTTCAATCCGCAGGTTTGTGTCTGCGCGGCATCCACAAACTTGTAAGCCTATGGCTTTGCGCAATAAAGCCGCGCAGAAATGGGGAAAAAGATGGAAGAGGAATGGAAGGTTATAGACCATTATCTGATGATCCGGCTTCCGGAAGAAGTGGATCATCGCAGTTGTGCGGAAATTTCCAGAAGGGCGGA
This sequence comes from Lachnospiraceae bacterium UBA3332, assembly GCA_002361095.1. Lineage (GTDB taxonomy): Bacteria > Bacillota > Clostridia > Lachnospirales > Lachnospiraceae > Gallintestinimicrobium. Next base: position 976 of record DERU01000238.1, on the reverse strand, counting down.
CCATATGATCATGGATCAGGACGTGCATCATGTGGTGTTTGATTTTTCGGACACGAAGTTTATGGACAGTTCCGGCATCGGCGTATTGGCCGGACGCTACCGCAGGATTTCCTGCTTTGGGGGAAAGGTTTATGTGATCCACGCGGATAGGAGGATCCGGCGGATTTTGAAGATGTCGGGATTGACGAATCTGGTGGAGATGATAGAAGCGGAAGAACATGTGTCCGCAGAAGGGCGCTGACAGGGAGGTTGTGATGGAAAATAAGATGAAATTGGAGTTTGAGGCACTGGCGGAAAACGAGGGCTTTGCCCGGGTGGCAGTGGCGGCGTTTATCACGCCCTTAAATCCTACCATGGAGGAAATTTCGGATGTCAAGACGGCTGTTTCGGAGGCGGTCACCAACGCGGTCATACACGCTTATGAGGAAAAAGGGGGAACCATTGTGATCCGGTGCAGCTTGGAGGACAGTCTTTTACATATGGAAATTGAGGATTTCGGAAAAGGGATTGCGGATGTGGGACAGGCGATGGAGCCGCTGTTTACCACCCGGCCGGATTTGGAGCGTTCCGGGATGGGATTTGCTTTCATGGAGGCGTTTATGGATAGTCTGGAGGTAGAATCTGTGCTGCGGAAAGGAACCTGTGTGACCATGGAAAAAAAACTGGGAAGCGTTTTGTGGAGCGATTGCGAGGAGTAGCCCATGGAAGAAACATCAGTATTGATTGCAAAGGCGCAGGCGGGTGACACTGCGGCCAGAGACATACTGATAGAGGAAAACCTGGGACTGGTACATCATATTGTGAAACGGTTTGCAGGCAGGGGGTACGACATGGAAGATCTGTTCCAGACCGGGACGATCGGACTGATGAAGGCGATCGACCATTTTGATTTAAGCTATGACGTGAAATTTTCCACTTACGCGGTCCCGCTGATCGCCGGGGAAATCAAACGGTTTCTGCGGGACGACGGGATGAT
>DERU01000288.1:17785-17967 GCA_002361095.1 Lachnospiraceae bacterium UBA3332 | reverse complement strand
AAAGAAGGGCAGATTACTCTTCTGGAAGGAGATGCAATGGAAATTCTAAAGGAACTTTCGGGCCCCTATGATATGATCTTTATGGACGCCGCAAAGGGACAGTACATCCACTATCTGCCGGAAGCAATACGCCTGCTGAGAAAGGGCGGGGTTCTCCTGTCGGATAATGTACTGCAGGACGG
>DERU01000288.1:17120-17475 GCA_002361095.1 Lachnospiraceae bacterium UBA3332 | reverse complement strand
GTCGGATAATGTACTGCAGGACGGCGACATTATCGAATCCCGTTTTGCCGTAGAACGTCGAAACCGGACAATTCACAGCAGAATGCGGGAGTATCTGTATACGTTAAAGCACGATGAAAGGCTGGAGACATCCATCCTTCCGCTGGGAGACGGTGCTGCACTGAGTGTAAAAAGATAAATGGAGAACCTGGGAGGAAGAAGAGGTATGAAAAGACATCCGGAATTATTGATCCCGGCGAGCAGCCTGGAGGTACTGAAAACGGCGGTTGTATACGGCGCAGATGCTGTATATATCGGCGGTGAAGCATTTGGCCTTCGTGCAAAGGCAAAGAATTTTTCTATGGAAGATATGCGG
>DERU01000288.1:0-16862 GCA_002361095.1 Lachnospiraceae bacterium UBA3332 | reverse complement strand
TTTTTCTATGGAAGATATGCGGGAGGGGATTGCATTTGCCCATGCGCATGATGTAAAAGTATATGTAACGGCAAATATTCTGGCGCACAATAAGGATCTGGAAGGGGTACGGGAATATTTCCGGGAATTGAAGGAAATCCATCCGGATGCACTGATTATTGCGGATCCAGGGGTATTTATGATTGCAAAAGAGGTTTGCCCGGAGATTGAGCGTCATATCAGTACCCAGGCAAATAATACGAATTATGGAACCTATCAGTTCTGGTATCAGCTGGGGGCCAGCCGTGTTGTATCAGCAAGAGAGCTGTCTCTGGAGGAGATTCGGGAGCTTCGTGCCAATATCCCGGATGAACTGGAGATCGAGACCTTTGTGCATGGAGCCATGTGTATTTCCTATTCCGGCAGATGTCTGCTGAGCAATTATTTTACCGGACGGGATGCCAATCAGGGGGCATGTACCCACCCGTGCCGTTGGAAATATGCGGTGGTGGAGGAGACAAGACCTGGGGAATATTATCCGGTATACGAAAACGAGAGGGGAACCTACCTTTTTAATTCCAAAGACCTGTGCATGGTAGGGCATATTCCTGATCTGCTGGATACCGGCATCGACAGTTTCAAGGTGGAGGGGAGGATGAAAAACGCCCTCTATGTGGCCACGGTTGCAAGGACGTACCGTAAGGCCATCGATGACTGTCTGGAGTCCGGGGAAACCTATCGGGAACATATGGAATGGTATCGCAGGGAAATCGGAAAATGTACCTACCGTCCGTTCACCACCGGTTTTTATTATGGGAAACCGGATGAGACTACGCAGATTTATGATAACAGCACTTACCACAGCGATGCCGTTTACCTGGGAATCGTCTATGAAAAAGATGCGGCAGGGCGCGTGCGTATCGAGCAGCACAACAAATTTTGCGCCGGGGACAGGATCGAGATTATGAAACCGGACGGCAGGGACATAACCGCCGTGGTGGAAAAGATGGAGGATGGGGAAGGAAACCGGGTGGAAAGCGCGCCCCATCCCAGGCAGGTTTTGTGGCTGACCCTTTCTTCAGGGGAGGCGGAATGTTTCGATCTGCTTCGTGCCGGAATAGGAAAACGGCTGTAAAGGATCCGGAAAAAGCGGAGGATTGTGAGGAAGTATGGAAGGGATTATCAATATCGAGAAGCTGTTTGGGGAAAATGTTTTTACGCTGGGGAAAATGCAGGAACGTCTGCCCAAAAAGGCGTATGAGGAAGTGCGGCGCGTGATGGAGAACGGAGGGGAACTTTCCGGCGCTACTGCGGATGTGGTGGCAAAGGCGATGAAGGACTGGGCGGTGGAACACGGCGCGACCCATTATACCCACTGGTTTCAGCCGCTCACCGGCATTACGGCGGAGAAGCACGATTCCTTTGTGACCCACCCCGATGCCAGCGGTAAGATGCTTTTGGATTTTTCGGGAAAGGAACTGATCAAGGGGGAGGCGGACGCGTCCTCTTTTCCCTCCGGCGGCCTGCGCTCCACCTTTGAGGCCCGGGGCTATACGGTGTGGGATATCACGTCCCCGGCTTTCCTGAAGGAGGACGCCACGGGGGTGATTTTGTGTGTGCCCACCGCTTTTTGTTCCTATAAGGGGGAAGCCTTGGATAAAAAAACCCCGCTGCTCCGTTCCATGGAAGCGCTTTCGGTGCAGGCGATGCGCATCGTGCGGCTTTTCGATCCGCACACAACGGCCAAAAAGGTTATTCCTTTTGTGGGGGCGGAGCAGGAGTATTTTTTGATCGACCGCAGCAAATATTTACAGCGCAAAGATTTGGTTTTTTCCGGAAGGACGCTGTTTGGCGCGCCGGCTCCCAAGGGACAGGAATTGGAAGATCATTATTTCGGCGTTATCCGGGAGCGGGTGGGCGCTTTTATGAAAGATTTAAACGTGGAACTGTGGAAACTGGGGGTGACGGCCAAGACCCAGCATAACGAGGTGGCGCCCGGGCAGCATGAACTGGCGCCGGTTTATGAGACGGCCAACATCGCCATGGACCATAACCAGCTGGTGATGGAAACCATGAAAAAAGTGGCGGAGCGGCACAATTTGCGCTGCCTGCTGCATGAGAAGCCGTTTGCCAATGTCAACGGTTCCGGAAAACACGATAACTGGTCGATCTGTACGGATACCGGCGTCAATTTGCTGGATCCGGGGGAAACTCCCAACGATAATATTCAGTTTCTGCTGGTGCTGGCCTGCGTGATGAAGGCGGTGGATACCCATGCGGATTTGCTGCACCGCAGCGCCGCCAACGTGGGAAACGACCAGCGGCTGGGGGGAAACGAGGCGCCGCCGACCATCCTGTCCGTGTTTTTGGGTACCCAGCTGGAGGATGTGGTGCGCCAGCTGGTGGAAACCGGGGAGGCATCCTCCTGTCTGGAGGGATCTACTTTGCGCACCGGCGTGTCCACGGTTCCGGATTTACATATGGATGCCACAGACAGAAACCGGACATCCCCTTTTGCCTTTACCGGAAATAAGTTTGAGTTCCGCATGGTGGGTTCCTCCGATTCCATCGGCAGTCCTACCACCACCATAAACGCGATTGTGGCGGAAGCCTTTTGCGAGGCGGCGGACCGGTTGGAAGCGGCAGGGAGAGAGAATTTTGAGATTGCGGTACATGATTTGATTAAGGAATATATGGCGAAACACCGCCGTATCATTTTCAGCGGGGACGGGTACTCCCGGTCCTGGGAGCGGGAGGCAAAGCGCAGGGGGCTGCCCCATTATAAGGGAATGATTGATTCCGTGGAGGCCCTGACGGCGGATAAGGCCGTCAGGCTGTATGAGCGTTTCGGTATTTACAGCCGCACGGAACTTGCCGCCCGCAAAGAAATTTTGTATGAAACCTATGTCAAAACCGTCAATATCGAGGCGCGGACAATGATTGATATGGCGGATCGGGAAATCCTGCCGGCGGTGCTGCGTTATGTCAGGACACTGGCGGAAACGGTGAACGCTTCCCGGACGGCAGGGGTAGAGCCGGACGCGGCTGCCACGCTTTTGCGTGATGTGAACCGGCAGCTGGCTGCGGCACAGGGAGCGCTGGAGGCCCTGCGGTGGACAACCAGGGAGGGCGCCGGGATGAAAGAGGATGTTAAGGAGCAGGCGTTTTTTTACAGGGACAGGGTGGTGCCGGCCATGGGGGAACTGCGCAGTGCGGCGGATACGCTGGAAACCATGGTGGATCGGAGTTTCTGGCCCTTTCCGGTGTATGCGGATCTGTTGTTTGAGGTGTAGGGACGGCTATGGCGGCAGGCGGATACGGTCATAAGCGGGGTTCTGCGGTTATGTCCGATCCGTGTTTGGATCCCTATGAGGGAAGGGGTATGAAGCCGATGATAGAGAGCGGTAAAAAATACGGGTTTTGGGATTTTATCCGGATTCCGATGACGGTTTGCCCGCTGCACACGCTGGTAAAGATGTGCAACCGGGCGGCAGCGTCGCTGATGCCCTCCGTACAGGTGCTGGTTACCGCAGCGTTTGTGGACACGGCACTGGCGGTTTTTGCGGGCAGGGAGGGGCAGCAGGCGATCTGGGGGCCGCTGTTTGGCCTGCTGCTTCTGATTGGCTACAACAATCTCAACTGGCAGCTGATAAGTTTTGTGGATGTGAAATCCCAAATGCGTCTCACCCGGGTTTACAGGGCCGAGATCGTGGCCAAGCGGGCACGGCTGGAATATCGGCATATCGAGGATAACGATACCTGGGAACTGATCCACCGGGTCTGTAACGACCCGGTGGGAAAAATTAACGGAGGTTTTCAAAATCTGATGGGAGCGGCCGATATCGTGCTGCGGGTCACTTCCATGCTGGTACTTTTGATGGCGCAGGTCTGGTGGGCGGGGCTGGCCATTGTGGCCATGTCCGTACCTCTATTTTTTCTGGCCATCAAAAGCGGAAAGCAGATTTATGAGGAAGATAAGGAATCCCAAAAGCTTTCCCGCCGCGCGGATTATTTGCGCAGCGTCCTGCAGGGCAGGGAAAATGTGGAGGAACGGGCGCTGTTTGGCTATTCCGGCAGTGTAAACGAAAAATGGCGGCAAAAGTATGAGGCGGCGCAGAAAATCTGGATACGGGTGCAGGGAAAATATTTTGTCAGGATGAAAGGATCCAGTCTGATCACTGTGGTTTTGTCCCTGCTGATCAGCATGGTTTTACTGTTTTCCCTGCAGAGGGGGGATATCACGCCGGGCATGTTTATGGGGCTTGTCACTTCGACGCTGGGACTGGTGCAGATGATGTCCTGGCAGCTGTCCTATATGATGAGCGAACTGGCGAAAAATACGGAGTATTTAAAGGATTTGACCGCGTTTGCTGCCCTGTCCGAAACCAAAGGGGCCCTGGATATGCCGGACAGGCAGGCGCCGGTATCTTTTGGCGTGTTGGAGTTTCGTCATGTATCTTTTCGGTATCCCAAAACGGAGAGGGATATCCTAAAGGATTTTAACCTGAAGCTGGAGGGCGGCAGGCATTATGCTTTCGTAGGGGTAAACGGCGCGGGAAAAACCACGGTGACAAAGCTTTTGACCGGGCTGTATGACAGTTACGAGGGGGAGATTTTGCTGGACGGAAGGGAACTGCGTACTCTGCCGTTTGCGCAGAGGAAAGCGCTGTTTTCCGTGGTATATCAGGATTTCGCCAAGTACCAGATTACGGCCGGGGACGCCGTCAGGCTGGGAAATGTACAATGTGAGGATGAGACAAAAATACGGCAGGCATTGCAGGATATCGGTTTGGCAGAAGCGGTGGATGCCCTCCCGCAGGGAATGCAAACGCCCCTGGGAAAGGCTGCAGAGGGTGGGCAGGATTTGTCCGGCGGCCAGTGGCAGCGTTTGGCAATTGCCCGGACACTGTATAATCCGGCGGCGGTACGGATTCTGGACGAGCCCACGGCGGCCCTGGATCCGGTGGCGGAGAGCAATATTTATGAGATGTTCGGGAAAATCAGCGTGGGCAAATCCACCATTTTTATCACACACAGGCTGGGGGCGGCCCGTCTGGCCGATGAAATTATTGTCATAGACGGGGGAAGGATTGCGGAACAGGGCAGCCATGAAAAGCTGCTTTCGCAAAACGGGATTTACGCTTCCATGTTTGAAGCACAGAGGAGCTGGTATCAATGAAAGAGGTAAAAGAGGGACAGAGGGATATCAGTATATTCCGGGCGCTCTGGAAGCTTTTGGCGGTTATGGTCAAGGCTGCGCCGGTTTTATTTATCGTGGATATTGTCCTGTCGGTTTTTCACGGGATGTCCTGGGGCGTGGAAACCATGATGCAGCAGCGTTTTTTCGACCGGGCCGTTGGGATGGCAGGCGGCACGGTTTCGTTTTGGCGCGCGCTTTTGGCGCTGGTAGGCTTGGGGCTGGCAAACGTGATCTGTCAGGTGCTGAACGGTATCTGCAATTTTATGCCGATGGTGGTGGAGAGAAGGGCAGGGGCGCGTCTGTCTGCAGCCATTCATGAAAAGATCGCCCGGCTGGAGCCGGCGGTGTTTGACGATACGAAAAGGCTGGAGGATATCAATAAGGCGGAGGAAGGAAAAACGCACGCGTTTTGGTTTGTGGAAAATATTTTGTCAATCTTTGATTTTTATCTGCCGTATTTTCTGTTTATGGGGTGGTATTTGTTTTCCCTCAAACCGATACTGGCGGCGGCAATCCTGATTGTTTTTATTCCCACTGCCCTGGCGCAGGTGATCCGCACAAAGGTATTTTCCCACCTGGAGGATGTTTCCGCGCCGCAGCGCCGCAAATACGAGTATTACGAGTCCTGTATAGTGGACAGGGAATATTTCAAGGAGACGCGGCTCTTGGGAGGATTTTTCTATTTTAAGAAGCTGTATCTGGATACGCTGGACTGCATGCAGCGCCTGTCTTACAAAGCAACGATGAAGTCCAACCTGTTTGAACTGGCCATGCGTCTGCTGGCGGTGGGGGGATACTGCGGTATTTTGTTCCTTCTGTATGACGCGCTGATGAAGGGGGAAGTGACGGTGGGGGCGTTTGCGGCAGTGTTTCATTCCGTGGGCGCGCTGTATGCCATTATGGAAGAGGTGGTATGCGGGCATATGGGAGAGGTGGCTAAAAGCGCGGGCGCCATCCGAAACTTTCTGCGTTTTTTGGATTTGGAGGAGAGTACAAGGCAGGGAATGCAGTCCGCAGGCTGGGGGGATATTGTGCTGGAAAACGTTTGCTTTTCTTACCCGGACGCGCCCGGGGAGGCGGTACACAATGTGAACCTGACCCTGAAAAGAGGGGAGACGCTGGCGGTAGTGGGAGAGAACGGATCCGGCAAATCCACGCTGATCCGTCTGATCAGCGGGTTGTACACACCTTCATCAGGCAGTGTGCGCCATAACGGTATAGAGACAAAAAGTCTGTCCTTTGCCTCTTTGTTTGCCAGGACTTCGGCGGTGTTCCAGAAATACCAGCGTTATCAGATGACGCTGGAGGAAAATATTACCATCAGTGCGGTGCAGAAAGGATCCGGGGAAAAAGAACTCAACCGGGTGTGCGCCATGGCGGGGACGGACGCGGCGGACCCGGCGTTTCCCGAAGGGTATCAGACGATGCTTTCCCGGGAGTTTGACGGGGTGGATTTGTCCGGCGGCCAGTGGCAGCGCGTCGCCATCGCAAGGGGATTTTTCCGTGACCATGACCTGATTATTTTGGATGAGCCCACGGCGGCCATCGACCCTTATGAGGAGACGCAGATTTATAATCGTTTTGCGGAAATTTCCAAGGATAGGTCCGCCGTGATTGTGACCCATAGGCTGGGCTCCGTAAAGCTGGCGGACCGGATTGCGGTGATGAAGGAGGGGGAACTGGTGCAGCTTGGCACCCATGAGGAACTCATTGCGCAGGAAGGGGAATACCGGCGGCTTTATGATGCGCAAAGACAGTGGTACGGGGAGGAACAGCAGCCTGCCGGGTAAGACCGGCGCATATCGCAGGAGCGTGCCGCGGAACGGAAGTGGACCGTATGACGCAGTATGCAGGCCGTTTTGGAATATCCGCAACCGCCTTTTGTGTGCGGGTTTTATTGGCTTGCTTCCCTGCAGTTTGAAAAATGCAAAAAGGATAAAATACCGATAGGGCAAAAATAGAAACACCAAAATTCTAATACCGCCACACCGATCCACGTTGGACGATCTGCTTTGCATACCCCGAGCATAGGAACAATCAAACAGGAGATAAAAAACACTCCATGTACCATGAGCAGATATTTCAGCCATCTGTCTGCTTTTGTCTGGGGTTTTACCGTCAATCCGGCAAAGAATGTAGCTAATGACATAACGGCATACCCTAATAAGTCATAGTTAAATAGCAGTCCATATTGCTGAAAATCAAGAAGCATGGCGGTTTGCTGTGTTAAGTCATTGAGCCGGACAGTTGTCAGCTGTGCAAAATAGACCAATAAAATAATGGCCGCGTATATGGCGGCAAAAGCCACCGAAACATAGCCCGCTAATTTTACTTCCTTTTCGGCAAAGCAGGCATATCCGCACATCATTGGCACAAAACTGAACGCAATGAACATAGAAAAAAAATAGCTGCCATAATGAAAGGCAAATAGCATGGACATTGCAAAACAGATTACCATAATGGAATTTACGGCAGAGCCATACAAGCCTATTTTCCTATTCATCAATTTGCACCGTCCCTTCAAAAAGAATATCGACCAATTTGCTGATATATGCGGCCCTATCCTCGGTTTTTACTTGCTTTGGTTACAGGTTTTCGCGGATGCGGATGTCCACAGCGGTGTAATAGTATTCCTGCTCGGGCTTTTGCCCGGTGGTGAGGTAGTCAAACAGCAGCTGCAGCGGGCGGCTGCCCTGCAGAAAAGGCTGTTGACAGATGGTTGCGGCGATGACGTCCTGCTCTATCAGGCTGCGGGTGTTGGGGGTCTGGTCATAGGCAAGGATACGGATATCGGTCCGTTTGGCGGCAAGAACCGCGCGGCATCCGCCGTAAACGCCTCCCGCCGTAAAATAAAGGGCATCAATTTCGGGATGGCGGCTGAGCAGATCCAGCGTTTTGTCATAGCTTTCAAATTCATCGTCGCTGTTTTCGATGGTTTCCACAATGCGGATGTGTGGATAGCGGGCCTGAACCGTATCGCAAAATCCTTGGATGCGTCCGGTATGGCATAATACCTGGGAGGATCCGGTGACGATGCCCACGTGGGTTTCCCCCTGGGTAAGCAGGCGCATCAGCCCTGCGGCAGTCTGGCCGCAGCGGTAAAAATCGCTGCCCACGAAAGCCATCCGGGCGGAGTGGTGGATATCCGTGTTGGTGGTGATGACAGGAATTGAGTTTTGGGACAGACGGTCGATCTGCCGTGCGATTTTGTTATCGTTAAAGGGGGAGAGGACAAGGCCGTCAATATGGCAGGATTCCAACTCGGCGATGGTCTGTGCCTGGGCGTCGGCGCAAAACCCCACCCGTCTGGTCAGTACCGTGCAGTTATAGCCCGCCAATTCTTCCGATTTTGCGTGGACACCTTTCCACACATCGTCAAAGAAAGGGTTTCCCGTATCAAAAAGCAGAACGCCCAGCTTCAAATTTCTGCGCTGGGCCGCCAGCGCGATACCGGCCCGGTTGGGTTTGTAGTCCAATTGCCGTGCGATATCCCGTACAAGGGCGGCCGTGGCAGGGTTGACGCAGCCCCGGTTGTTCAAAACCCGGTCTACCGTCCCGCGCGATACGCCTGCCAATTCTGCGATTTCCCTGATGGTTGCCATAACGAACTGTCTCCCTTGTGCCATGAACCTGTAGCAATGTCATTTCCTGCATTGCCTTTACTTTATCATGGGAGGCGGAAGAAGTCAATGTGGCGGATGGGATGGTGCGTGCCCGCGCACAAGAAACGTGAAAGTGCACAAAGCAAGGGGCGGAAAAGCCCGGAAAAGAAGCGGTGGTTTGGTTATTATTCTGAAAATGAAAGATGGTATTGCTTTTCTGCACGGGAACGCTTATGATGGTGGTAGGTAAAAAAGCTGCAAGGGTATTTTTAATGATCTCCGTGCCCGTGCACGCAACCCGAAAAGGAGGCACGACATGTATTATATCGGCATTGATTTGGGAACGTCGGCGGTGAAGCTTCTTCTGATGGAAGGCAGCGGGAAGATTGCCAACGTGGTGTCCAAAGAGTATCCCCTGTATTTTCCGCATCCGGGGTGGTCCGAGCAGAAGCCGGAGGACTGGTATGAGCAGACGATCGCAGGTATGGGGGAACTGCTGGAGGGATTTGACGCAGGACAGGTGGCGGGTATCAGCTTTGGCGGGCAGATGCACGGGCTGGTGATTTTGGACGCGCAGGATGAGGTAATCCGGCCGGCCATTTTGTGGAACGACGGCAGGACATCCGTCGAGAATGATTATCTGAATCAGGTCATCGGGAAGGAGAGGCTTTCTTCTTATACGGCAAATATTTCTTTTACGGGCTTTACGGCGTCCAAGATTTTGTGGGTGAAAAAGAATGAGCCGGAGAATTTTGCAAGAATTGCCAAGATTATGCTGCCCAAGGACTATTTGGCCTATAAGCTGACCGGCGTGCATTGTACCGATGTCTCGGACGCGTCCGGCATGCTGTTGTTCGATGTAAAGAACCGCTGCTGGTCAAAAGAGATGTGTGAGATTTGCAGCGTCCGGCAGGAGCAGCTGGCAAAGGTATTTGAAAGCTACGAGACCGTGGGCACTGTGCTGCCGCAGCTTGCCGCAAAGCTGGGGCTTGGCGAAGGGGTGAAAGTGGCTGCGGGCGCCGGGGATAACGCGGCGGCGGCGGTGGGAACCGGAACCGTCGGAGAGGGGATGTGTAATATTTCTTTGGGAACCAGCGGCACCATCTTTATTTCCTCAAAGCAATTCGGTGTGGATAAGAACAATGCGCTGCACGCTTTTGCCCATGCGGACGGGCATTATCACCTGATGGGATGTATGCTCTGCGCGGCTTCCTGCAACAAGTGGTGGATGGACGATATCCTGGGCACCCAGGATTACCAAAAGGAGCAGGAGGCGATCACAAAGCTGGGAGACAACCATGTGTATTTTCTTCCGTACCTGATGGGAGAGCGTTCCCCGCATAACGATCCGGACGCCAGGGGAACTTTCATCGGCATGACCATGGACACTACCCGGGCGGACATGACCCAGGCGGTATTGGAGGGCGTCGCTTTTGCCCTGCGGGATTCCTTTGAGGTTGCCAAATCTTTGGGGATCCGGATCGAACGGACCAAAATCTGCGGCGGGGGCGCCAAAAGTTTACTGTGGAAGAAGATCATCGCCAATGTGATGAATATCAAGGTGGATGTGATCGAGAGCGAAGAAGGACCGGGTCTTGGCGGTGCCATGCTGGCGGCGGTGGCATGCGGGGAATATGCTTCCGTGGAGGAAGCGGCCCAAAAGATTGTGCGGGTGGTGGACACTGTGGAACCGGAGAAGGAACTGGCCGAAAAGTACGAGGCCCGCTATCAGAAGTTTAAGCAGATCTATCCTGCGGTCAGGGAACTGTTTACCAGGATTCAATAAAAGACGGTCAGGGGGTATGGAAATGAAAATTTTGGAAGTTACGGATCAGGCGTTTTCCAGGTACGGCAGGATTGTGGATGACATAGATTTTTCCGAACTGCTGGCAAAGATGGAGGAGACGCCGGTTTTGCAGGAGGTGGCGTATGTCCCTTCCGTGCCTGCATTGGAAGCTTTGCCTGCGGCGAAGCTTTTACAGGAAAAGACCTATGGGGAACTGCCCATTCAGGTAGGATATTGCAACGGACATAACCGGAAGCTGAATGCGTTGGAATATCACAGAAGTTCGGAGATTGATATTGCGGTCAACGATTTGGTAGTGATGCTGGGATGGCAGCAGGATATCACAAAGGATTTCACATATGACACCTCCAAGGTGGAGGCTTTCCGCATTCCCGCAGGGTGTGCGGTGGAATTGTATGCCACCACGCTGCACTATGCGCCCTGTCATTTGGAGGATAAAGGTTTTCGGTGTGTGATCGTGCTGCCCAGGGATACCAATCTGGAATTGGACAAGGCGCATGAAGGCGGGGAAGACGGGCATCTGACCGCCAAGAACAAATGGCTGTTGGGACACCCGCAGGGTGGTCTTCCGGAAGGAAGCCCCATGGGACTGATTGGGGAAAATTTGAGTTTGTGACGGCGACAGGCTGATTTTACCGGTCACAGCGTGAACGGTAACGACTTATGTGAAGGAGGATGAAAGACATGAACAATCTGCCGAAAGTAAAAATCGGAATCGTTGCGGTGAGCCGCGACTGCTTCCCGGAATCCCTGTCCGTGAACAGGAGAAAAGCGCTGATAGAGGCGTATCAGGCAAAATACGGCGCAGAGGATATTTATGAATGTCCGGTCTGCATTGTGGAAAGCGAAATCCACATGGTGCAGGCGCTGGAAGACATTAAAAAGGCGGGCTGCAACGCGCTTTGCGTATATCTGGGCAATTTCGGCCCCGAGATTTCCGAGACGCTGCTGGCAAAGCATTTTGACGGTCCTTCCATGTTTATTGCGGCGGCGGAAGAGTCCCAGAACGATCTGGTAGGCGGACGCGGCGACGCTTACTGTGGAATGCTCAATGCAAGCTATAATTTGAAGCTGCGCAATGTGCGGGCCTATATTCCGGAGTATCCGGTGGGGACGGCGGAGGAATGCGCGGATATGATCCGGGAATTTGTTCCGATTGCGCGGGCAATCGTCGGCTTAAAGGGGTTAAAGATTATCAGCTTTGGGCCCAGGCCGTTGAACTTTTTGGCCTGCAATGCTCCTATCAAACAGCTGTACAATCTCGGTGTGGAGATCGAGGAGAACTCTGAACTGGATTTGTTCGAGGCGTATAACAAGCATGCGGGGGACGGGAGAATTCCCGCAAAGGTCAGGGAGATGGAGGAAGAACTGGGAGAAGGCAACCAGAAACCCGAAATCTTAAGTAAGCTGGCGCAGTATGAACTGACGCTGCTGGACTGGGTGGAAGCGCATAAGGGATACCGGGAATATGTGGCCATCGCGGGCAAATGCTGGCCGGCGTTCCAGACACAGTTCGGTTTTGTTCCCTGCTATGTGAACAGCCGTCTTACCGGCAGGGGGATTCCAGTATCTTGTGAAGTGGATATCTACGGCTGCCTGAGTGAGTTCATCGGTGAGGCTGTCAGCGACGATATTGTGACGCTGCTCGACATCAACAACTCGGTGCCTAAGGATATGTATAAGGAGTCCATCGAGGGCAAGTTTGATTACAAGTTTACCGATACCTTCATGGGCTTCCACTGTGGTAATACCTGTTCCAAGAAGTTGTCCAAGTGCAGCATGGAGTATCAGATGATCATGGCGAGATCTCTTCCTGAGGAAGTTACACAGGGTACGCTGGAAGGTGATATTGTGCCTGGCAACATCACTTTCTACCGTCTGCAGAGTACTGCGGACAATATCCTGCGCGCTTATGTGGCAGAGGGCGAGGTACTTCCTGTGGCAACGAAATCCTTCGGCGGTATCGGTGTATTCGCGATTCCTGAGATGGGCAGATTCTATCGTCATGTGCTGATTGAGAAGAATTATCCTCACCATGGTGCAGTTGCGTTTGGCCATTTTGGTAAGGCACTGTTTGAGGTATTCAAGTATATCGGTGTGGATGTGAGTGAGATCGGCTATAATCAGCCGAAGAGCCTGCCTTATCCGACTGAGAATCCTTTTGCGTAAGAAATGTAAGGCATTCATGGACGCATAAGAAACGGACCGGGAAATTTCCCGGTCCGTTTTATAGTATGCTTTACGGAAATTTAGAGAATAGTATCCAGCATGGAACCCATCGTCGGTGCGTTGACACCACTGCCGTCGCTGCCGTAAGTCTGTTTTGTCAATGCTTCTCCCTGAGTTGCATAGCGGTAAATCTGGTTGACTCTATCGGTCATCTTTTCGGCGGTAGAATAAACACCGGAGAAAAGATCCTTGACACCTGCCATGTCCGCATCTTTAAACTTCTTCTCATCAATGGACAGAGTCTTGTCGGAATTGACGGTAACACCGATCTTGGAGAAAGCACTCTTGTTGTTGCTGACAACACTCTTGAGATAATTAGCCTGATTAACTACGTTAGAGTTTGCACTTTTGCTAGTATTGTCGATCAGATTGTTGTAGTCTTTCACAAAGGTAGAAAATGCCTTGTATACTTCATCCTTATTGTCGTTGCTGATATTCATGGCACCCAGTTTCTCAATAGATTTGTAAAGTGTGTTTGCAGCGGCTGCAGAGGAAGCGTCCGTTACGGTTTTTGCGTTATCTTTATCCTTTGTGGAGGAGGTGGAGGAGCTCTTCGAGGAACTGCCTGCACCGCTCGCGTATTTTGCTTTGGAGGAGGTAACCGCCTCGCCGTCCCCTGCAGCACGATAAATCTGGCTTGCTTTGTTTACCGCTTTGTCAGCAAAGGAACCGATACCGCCGAATAATGTTTTAACAGTGGCGCCTTTTCCATGCTCTGTATCGGCGAGTGCACTTTTAAGAGTATCCTCGTCGAGTGAAAGAGTCTTGTCGGAATTCATGGTGATACCAATTTTAGAGAAAAGTTTGTAGTTCGTATAGTAAGAATTGTACAGGGACTCGGCCTGTTTTTGTACGGTGGTGTTTTCGCTCTTGTCAGCACTCTTCATCAGACTGTTGTAGTCCTTGATGAAAGTGGAAACAGAGTCTGTAATCTTGTCAATGTTCTTCTCACTGCGGTCGTCGTAATTTAGAGAACTGAGAGCAGAGGCAGACTTATAGAGAGAAGCCGCCGCGGAAGCGGATGCACTGTCTTTGATCTTTCCAGATTTTGATTTATTAGTCTCCCCGGATTCTTCAGCCTCCTGCTTTTCGAGCTTTGCGTAGTAGGATTTCATCATCTTGCCGTAGCTGCCATTTTTGATCGCAGCGTAATCGCCGAGCAGGGAGCTTACCCCGCCTGCATTGTCAGAACCGTTCATGCCGCCGAGCAGAGTGGAATAGGTGTCTGCCATTCCTGAATTTAAACCGTTTAAATTTATTCCCATGTTATTGTCCTCCTTGTCATACAGTTCGACATCCTTGTCATATATCTGCTGCTTTTTCTCTATATCTATTATTTCGTCTTTTAGACTGATTTGTAAAGGGGGTTCAGGAAAAAAAATTTCAGTTTTTAAAGGTTTCTTGCATATATTGAAATAGAAAAAAGTGTGGGAGACAGTTATGAAAAAACTGAGGAAGTGGAATGAAAAAATTACGCTTGCTATTGGAGAACTGGAAAACAAAACACAGAGGGAACATAGGGGACGGGAGAGAAGTGGTGGCTGGCCTGAGCCTGAACAGGTGAAGGCGTGGAATGCTGAGAGGGAAAAACATATGGGCTGTGGACAGTATTGCGGTTCCGTGAGTGCGGCTGAAAGAGGACAGACCAAGAAGGAGCACAAGAGGGAGCTTTTTTTAAAAAACATAGTGCTGCAGACAGCAAAGTCCGCAGCCTTTCTTCTGGCTTCGGTAGCATTGATTCAGGGAATTGTGAGATTCCTTCCCGATTCCATCACCGTGAGCAGTTCTGTGGGCGGAAGGGAACTGCCCATCTACTGCGTGGAGACGGATAAGAAGCAGGTGGCTTTAAGTTTTGATGCTGCGTGGGGGAATGAGGACACGAGGCGGATTCTGGATATTTTGAAGAAACACAATGTGAAGGTGACGTTCTTTATGACGGGCGGATGGGTACTCAGATAGGCATACATGAAAATACTATAATTTGGAGCGAAATATACGATTTACAGAGGACAAGCAGTAGGGCGGGGAAAGGATTTGAGAGCAGAAAAATAGAGGTAAGAGTGTATATTTAAAGGAGATATTAGGGTATTGGCATAAGTCCCTATCAGTTGTATAGTTGCGATTGATAGAGGCTTATTTAATGCCTTAATTTTAATAATCAAAGAAATTCACAACCAATCTTAAAACGCCTGTATGAGCCTCACAGAGCGTCACAAGGGTAACTTACGCCTATTAATTCCCATATAACATAAAATACCAATTTCATAGCACCATCAAGTATCAAGAACAAATCCACAAGGAGGGACACAAACATGGCAATACATGTAAAAAACATGAATGAGTTGGCAAAAGCTTTACAGCCGACACTATTAAAAATGACAGACCGGCTGGTAGACAGAGAGTGATTAGGTGGGAAATCGGGCGGGATTATGGGGGTTTTTGAATGGAGTTCGGATTTGTGTTGAAAAATAGGCATAAATTGGGAGTTTTGTGGGATAGGTGTTGGATGGTGAAATGATAAGAGGATGGTGTAAAAAGACTGATAAATAGGGGGATTTTGGGGCGTGGATAAAGATTTTTCGATGATTTTTATTAGTTCGTTGACAATATGAATTTAGTTTGAATATCAAAATATTACTTGACCGTAAATTTCCACCACAACATATTGTATGACAAAAATATGACTACAACATCTTGACAAGCAGAATTAGGATATGCTATTATTTGAAAAATAGAGGGAAGAATTATCAGAGATACACTCGATTACTGCGGAAGATAACATACAAAACTCAGGATAAAAAGCAGAGTATTGTTATTATTGTGCGTTATCGAGTATTTTTTATTGAATTTTGAAGGAGGTAAACATTATGGCTAAAAATGCGCCAATAGGGGATGGACAAAGAAAAGGTATGGTTAAAGGAAGATCACAGACATTTAATCCAGTAACAAGTCAATGGGTAAAACGAAATACGGAAACGGGGAAATTTATGGATGTTAAGCAAGATGGTACACCGTTTAAAGGTGTAAGGAAGGAAAAAAGTAAAAGGAAATGATAAAAATGAATGAATATTTATATCACAATACGAGTATAGAAACATTAGCGCTCATATTAAAAAATAGGACGATAAGGTTTAATAATTTATTGAATGTTGATGATCCAGATGAAGCAGAGACAAGTGATTTGGGGAAAGCAGGTAAATATTGCTTGGTAAGTTGCTGGACAGATAATAAAGAGGATGTGATTCCTATGTGGAATATGTATACATCGGATATGAGAGGGGTTAGAATAAAGATGCGTAAAAACCCTTTTAAACAATATACATATAAAAATGGGGAATTACATTTTACTGAGACTGTAAAATCTTATATAGATTATTATAGCGAATATGCTTGTGATTTTAGCATTGCTCCTTCATGTCCCATATTGGAAAAAATAGAGTACACAGAAGACGAAACACTGTTAAAGCCAGAAGTTATATCTAAAAAAGAAGGTAAAACTGGTGTTTTTTTGGGTGATTTAGGAAGATGCAAGAGAAAATATTGGGAATTTCAGCAAGAGTATAGATATATTATTAGAACAGCGGCATGGGGGATAAAGGAATTGGAAAGTGTTCAAACCCCAGAAGATAATATAAAATTATACAATAGAATATTGGATATAAATAATAATTGTTATTGTAATGAAATATTCCTTGTTTTAGAAGAGGATGCATTTGAAGATATGGAAATTTTGTTAGCTCCAAAAACATCAGAGCAAGAAAAAATAATTGTAGAAGCACTATTAGACAAGTTTTGTCCTAATATAAATGTGAAATTAGAAAAAAGTAAAATCAGAGTTAAATGAACAAGCATTCCAGAAGAATCTATGCTGAAACAATACATGAAATATTTCAGAAGTGTGATTATTACGCTTAATGACAGTATGAATAATATATGGGGAGTGTTGGGGCAGTTCTATATTCATTGGTATAATATTGACTGCTCTGACATTAATATAATATCGTATTTTAAAAGGGAAATTGGGATTGAACAAAATCGCTGCGCG
>DERU01000274.1:18530-18794 GCA_002361095.1 Lachnospiraceae bacterium UBA3332 | reverse complement strand
CTGCCGCCCATGCCCTCCCGTCCCAGCTGCAAAATTGATTTCCGTGAATTTTTTGCTTTACCCCATTGACATCCGTGAAAAAGAAACTATAATGATTATCAGTGTCTGTTTAGTTTTATTAAACTTTTTGTTTAAAATAACTGTTTTTACAAATGCGCAGATAAAATCCGAAAAAAGAAGGAACCCCACATGGAAATCGGAGCAAAATTAAAAGAATTGCGGGTACAGAAAAACCTCACACAGGAAGAACTGGCGGACCGGACG
>DERU01000274.1:17873-18206 GCA_002361095.1 Lachnospiraceae bacterium UBA3332 | reverse complement strand
CAGGAAGAACTGGCGGACCGGACGGAACTCTCCAAAGGCTTTATCTCCCAATTGGAGCGCGACCTTACGTCCCCCTCCATCGCCACCCTGGTGGATATTCTGCAGGCGCTCGGCACGGACTTAAAAGATTTTTTCAACGAAGAGCCGGAAGAACAGGTGGTTTTCCACGACAGCGACTATTTTGAAAAGCTGGACGAGGAATACAAAAACCGGACGGAATGGATCATTCCCAACGCCCAGAAAAATATCATGGAACCGATTCGGCTGACGCTGGAACCGGGCGGCAGTACTTATCCGGACATTCCCCATGAAGGGGAGGAGTTCGGCTATGTG
>DERU01000274.1:17128-17578 GCA_002361095.1 Lachnospiraceae bacterium UBA3332 | reverse complement strand
GAGTTCGGCTATGTGCTCTCCGGCGGCATCACCGTCCACATCGGAAAAAAGAGTTACAAAGCCAAAAAAGGGGAATCCTTTTACTTTACCCCCAAGTCCACCCATTACATCACGGCAAATCCCAAAACAGGGGCCTGCCTCATCTGGATTTCCAGCCCGCCAAGCTTTTAACCGGCCGCCTGCCTTCCGTTTTCCCTGCGCCGCAAAGGCATGCCCCTTCGGCACAGGGGCATGTCCTTGCGGCGGGGGTTTTGGCCATGGCGAAACGCTATTATTGAGAAAGGACAGTGCCACACACTGCACAGGTTCGTACAAATGAGCGCCAGATTAATCGACTTACAGCATATCACCAAAAAGTACAACGACAACACCGTGTTGGATGATATGAATCTCTATATCCGGGAAAATGAATTTTTGACGCTTTTAGGTCCCAGCGGCTGCGGCAAGACC
>DERU01000274.1:16485-16816 GCA_002361095.1 Lachnospiraceae bacterium UBA3332 | reverse complement strand
CGGCAAGACCACTACCCTGCGGATCATCGGAGGTTTTGAAAAGCCCGATGAGGGAATCGTCTGTTTTAACGGGCAGGACATCACCGCCCTTCCGCCCAACAGGCGCAGATTGAATACGGTTTTCCAAAAATACGCGCTCTTCCCGCACATGACGATTGCGGAAAACATTGCTTTCGGATTGAAAATCAGCAAAAAGTCCAAAAGTTACATAGACGATAAAATCAAATACGCGTTAAAGCTGGTCAACCTGGACGGCTTTGGCGGCCGCATGCCCGATTCCTTAAGCGGCGGACAACAGCAGCGCATTGCCATCGCCAGGGCCATTGTCAAC
>DERU01000274.1:0-16116 GCA_002361095.1 Lachnospiraceae bacterium UBA3332 | reverse complement strand
GCTGCGTCAGGATATGCAGTACGAATTGATCCGCCTAAAAAACGAATTGGGCATCACCTTTATTTACGTCACCCACGATCAGGAAGAAGCGCTCACCATGTCCGATACCATCGTGGTCATGAACCAGGGATACATCCAACAGATCGGAACCCCGGAAAAGATCTATAACGAACCGGAAAACGCTTTCGTGGCAGACTTTATCGGGGATTCCAATATCATTGCCTCCACCATGATACGGGACGAACTGGTAGAAATTTTGGGTGCGCGTTTTGTCTGCGTGGACAAAGGCTTCGGCACCCAAAAGCCGGTGGATGTGGTCATCCGGCCCGAGGACGTGGATTTGGTCAGGCCGGAGGAAGGAACCCTGGAAGGCGTGGTCACGCACCTGATATTCAAAGGCGTCCACTATGAAATGGAAGTCACTGCAAACGGTTTTGAATGGCTGGTGCACTCCACCGACATGTTCCCCGTGGGAACCAGGGTAGGCATCCGGGTGGATCCTTTTGACATCCAGATTATGAACAAACCGGCTTCAGAGGATGAGGAGGCTGTCACGATCGATGCATAAAACAATCAGAAAAAAAGCGGAACCCGCCAAAATCACCTATTTTAACGGACGGATGCTGACCGCACCCTACCTTTTTTGGTCGGTTGCTTTTATCATCATCCCCCTGGGCATGATTTTCTATTACGGTCTCACGGATCAGGATATGGCGTTCACGTTAAAAAACATTACTTCCATCGCCACGCCGGAACATGCCAAAGCCCTTTGGCTTTCCATTGCCCTTTCCCTGGTCAGCACCGCCATCTGCCTTCTTCTAGCTTATCCGCTGGCTATGATTTTGGCGCACAAAAACGTCAGTCAGCACAGTTTTATCGTGTTGATTTTCATTCTTCCCATGTGGATGAATTTTCTGCTGCGCACCCTTGCGTGGCAAACGCTGCTGGAAAAGACGGGCGTGATCAACTCGGTGCTGCAGTTTTTGCATCTGCCCGCCCTGAACATAATCAATACGCCGGGGGCTATCGTTCTGGGCATGGTTTACAATTTCCTGCCCTTTATGGTACTGCCTCTTTACAATTCCCTTACCAAAATTGACCGGAATGTAATCAATGCGGCCTATGACCTGGGCGCAAACGCCCTGCAGACTTTTCTGCGGGTTATTTTCCCGCTCAGCATTCCCGGTGTCATCAGCGGTATCACAATGGTGTTTGTTCCCGCGCTGACCACCTTTGTCATCAGCAACCTTTTAGGGGGCAGTAAAATCCTTCTGATCGGCAACGTCATTGAACAGGAATTCACACAGGCCAGCAACTGGCACTTAGGCAGCGGACTTTCCATCGTGTTAATGGCGTTCATCATTCTCAACATGGTATTGACCGCAGTTTTTGACAAAAACGGGGAGGGAACCGCATTATGATACAAAAGTATGCGAAAAAAGTTTATATCGCCCTGATTTTTATTTTTATGTACGCCCCCATCGCCACCCTGATTGTGCTTTCCTTTAATGCCAGCAAAACGCGTGCAAAATGGGGCGGCTTCACGCTGCAGTGGTACGGGCAGCTGTTTTCCAACCGGGATATCATGCAGGCCCTATCCAATACGCTGCTGATCGCCCTGCTTTCCGCCGTCACCGCAACGCTGATCGGCACCATCGCCTCCCTGTCCATTCAGGGAATGAAACGCAGACACCGTGCCATTTTCATGGGTATCACCAACATCCCCATGCTGAATGCGGAAATCGTCACCGGCATTTCCCTGATGCTGCTGTTTCTGACCGTACGCGCAAAGTTCGGGTTTTATACGATTCTGCTCTCCCATATCACGTTCAACATCCCTTACGTGATTTTGAGCGTCATGCCACGGATGAAGCAGTTGAATCCCAGCGTCTATGAGGCTGCACTGGATCTTGGGGCCTCCCGGACGCAGGCCTTTTTCAAGGTCGTTTTTCCGGATCTTTTACCGGGCATCCTTTCCGGATTTTTGATGGCGTTTACAATGTCTTTGGATGATTTCATCATCACCCACTTTACCAAAGGCCCCGGCATAGATACCCTGTCCACCAAAATTTACACGGAAGTCAAAAAGGGAATCAAACCGGAAATGTATGCCCTGTCCACGCTGATCTTCGTATCCGTGCTGGTTTTACTTATCCTTGTCAACTACCGGCCAAAAGCCAAAGACCGTACCTGAAATTACGGCAAACACGCATCGTTTGTGCCCGCGCGGCGTCCACAAACTTTTCCAAATTCCAAGCCGCGCAGAAATGAGGAAAACATGAAGAGGAAAGAAATTCAAAAAACATTTTCCATCCTGGCAATTGGCCTGTCGGCCGCTTTATCCCTCTCTGCCTGCGGCAATCCTTCATCGGCGGGGACAAACGGCGAGGTAATTGTATACAATTGGGGAGAATACATTGATCCGGAAACCATTTCCCTGTTTGAAACCGAAACCGGTATCAGGGTTGTTTACGACGAATTTGAAACCAACGAAATCATGTACCCGAAAGTGGAGGCCGGCGCATCCAAATATGACGTTATCTGCCCTTCCGACTATATGATTCAAAAAATGATTGACAACGGCCTTTTGGCCGAACTGGATTTTGAGAAAATCCCCAACGCAAAGGCAAATATCGGACAACAGTACTGGGAACAATCCAAAGGATTCGATGCGGATAACAAATATTCCGTCCCCTACTGCTGGGGAACGGTAGGCATCCTCTATAACAAAACCATGGTGGACGATCCTGTGGACAGCTGGTCCATCCTATGGGACGAAAAATACAAAGACAATATCCTCATGCAGGACTCCGTCCGGGACGCTTTTATGGTTGCCCTCAAGTTAAACGGCGCCTCCATGAACAGCACCGACACCGGTGACCTGACCGCCGCAAGGGATCTTTTGATTGCACAAAAACCTTTGGTGCAGGCTTATGTCATTGACCAGGTCCGTGACAAAATGATCGGCGGCGAGGCCGCCCTTGGCGTCATTTACTCCGGGGAAGCCATTTATACCCAGCGGGAAAATCCGGATCTGGAATACGTCATCCCTAAAGAAGGCACCAATGTCTGGATTGACTCCTGGGTAATTCCGAAAAACGCGCCAAACCTGGAAAACGCGGAAAAATTCATTGATTTTATGTGCCGCCCCGATATTGCGGTCAAAAACTTCTCCTATATCACCTATTCCACCCCGAACGACGGGGCCCGTGAACTGATTGAAGATGAGGATATCCGCAATTCCGGCATTGCCTTTCCGGATCTCTCCCTGTATAATAATCTGGAAACTTATTCTTACCTCGGTGAAGAAGGGGATGCTCTCTATAACGATATGTGGAAAGAAGTAAAATCAAATTGATCTGACATAAGAAAGGAAGCGTTTATGGCTAAAGTCACTATGCAGGATATCGCAGACGCATTACACACATCCAGGGTAACCGTCTGGAAGGCGTTCAATAACCGGGAAGGCGTCTCTTTGGAACTGCGCGACTTGATTCTTGAAAAAGCGAAAGAAATGGGGTATGGCAAGTTTTCCGCCTCCCCCATCCTTTCCTCCAACCGACGCAGAACGGTCTCCCTTGTAGTTTCCAGACCGGAAACCTCCGTTTTCTGGATGAATATCGTCCATGCAATTGCCAAGGAACTCAACCAAAATAACACCAATATGATCTACGCCTACCTTCCCACCATTTATACCGACGGTTATACGCTTCCCGACGCACTGTGTGACGGAACCGCTTCCGGCTGCATTATTTTAAACGTATATGATCTGCAATTCACCCGTATGCTAAACGCTCTGAATATTCCGAAGATATTTTTGGACACGGTTCCCTCCCTCCCTACCCAGGAAATCCGCGGGGATCTTTTTCTCCTGGAAGGGGAAGAAACCGTCCGCCGTCTGGTCAGCGACCTGATAAACCTTGGCTATACCCGTTTCGGCTTTGTGGGCGATATCAATTATGCCAAGACGAACGCGTTCCGCTACCGGGGCTTTACCCAGGCCCTGCAGGAACACCATATGTCCGTGGATCCCTCCAGCTGTCTGCTCATCTCCCAGAGGGACATCCAGCATTATGAGGAAGATGTCTTTGCTTTTTTGGACAGTTTGGAGACAATGCCCGAAGTATTTATCTGCGTCAATGATTATGTGGCCCACGTAGTGGACACTTACCTGACAGACCGCAATATATCCGCCCCGGAGGACATCCTGATCACAGGATATGACGGAACCGCCGAGCATCCAAGCCATTCCCACATGTCCGCCACTGTCCACGTAGACACCGCCGCCCTGGGAATACGGCTGGCAAAACAGCTTCTTTTCAGACTGGACAATCCGGGCGGATGGCGGGAAGTGGTTTATGTGGTTTCGGACATCATTTACCCGTCCCCTTCCCCAAAAGCATAAAAACGATAACATACCGGCACATAAAAATTCCCCGCCATGAATTGGCGGGGAATTCCTTTTACCTGTGAATCTTATTCCACAATAGTGCTGACTTTCCTGATTTCAAGATACTCAGACAATCCAAGGTTCTCAAAACCGTCCACATAGGACTGCCATTCCGCATCGTTATCAATGTCCTTTTCACCGGAAATGAAAAGCGCCTGCTGCTCGGTGAAGTAATCGTTGATTGCCGTAGCGTACTCGGAGTAAATTTCTACGCTGTCCATATCAATCCAGGAAGTATCAATAACATCCTTGGTCAGGTTGGGCTCGTACGTGGTTTCCACTGCCTTCTTCTCATCATACAGCGGGTTGTCCTCAATGTACTTAAAGCCGATGGGAACGAACTTAGGCAAGGACTGCGGCCACAAATTACCCCAGCTGACCTTTTCCTGTGTCTCTTCGTCCAGAGTGGTCGTATCAATGGCACGATAACCGTCGCCTTCCTTAAATACCACAACGCCTACCGGTCCTCTGTTACAGCCGATACCGTTCTCAAGTTCAAACGCATTGTCAAACCACCGTGCAATGATTTCAGGATGCTCTGCGTTATCCGTGATAACCGCCTGTGTCCTGTACACGGAGTTACCCGGCGTATCGCGCAGCCAGATACCGCCGTTGTCGGTATTCAGAACGGGAAGCACATCATATTCGCTCTTCTCGGACGTCACCACATAGCCCGCGTATTCACTGGAGCCGTATGCGATGGACACACCGTACATATCCCTGTTGCCTTTGCCTTCCCAAGTAGCGGAATCCTGGGTGAAGATTTCCTGGTCAACCAGGCCCTGCTCATACAGGCTGTTAAACCAGCTCAGGAACTCTCTGTACTTCGCGCT
The DNA here is from genome assembly GCA_002361095.1 of Lachnospiraceae bacterium UBA3332. Taxonomy (GTDB): domain Bacteria; phylum Bacillota; class Clostridia; order Lachnospirales; family Lachnospiraceae; genus Gallintestinimicrobium. The sequence goes on along the minus strand of DERU01000274.1, from coordinate 10,833 downwards.
GGTAGCCGCAAACGCCGTCTCGCCGTTGTCCAGTACCGTAAAGCCCCTCTTGTCCATAGGCATTCCGAAATATCCGGCCATTGCCTCCAAGTGTTTGTTGTTCGGGTCTGTGGAGAACGGGATCTCATCGGTGGCATCGCCGTTACCGTTGGCATCCTGTTCCTTAAACGCTTTCAATACCGCTTCGAATTCTTCCGTGGTGGTAGGCATTTCCATTCCCACGTTCTCCAGCCAGCGGGAGTTAATAAACGGGCTGTAACCTACGGACACGTCTCCGCAGACATAAGGAATCGTGTAAATATGTCCGTCGGGAGCGGTCATCTTCTCACGCACGCCGGGCAATTCCAGAATCGCGGAAATGTTCGGGCAATACTTTTCAAAAATGTCTTCCAACGGAATGAACACACCCTGTTCCACGCCGTAGGTCAGGATCATGGCATCGGACAGAATCCAGCCGCCGATCACGTCCGCATAGTCGCCGGAGTTCAGATCCAGGTTCATTCTCTCGGTCGCATTCTCATAGGCGAAAATCTGCAAATCCACATCCACGTTGGTCTGCTTTTTGAATTCGTCCATCATGTAGAATTCGCCGGTGGAACTGGAATCGTCACAGAAGATGGAGAAGCTGTAGGTTCCCTCATCCACGATCGGAAGGCCTTCCGCATACATCAGACCGTCCACCTTACCGTCCGCATCCACCTCTACCGGCGCGGCATCGGCCTCGGCATCATCCCCGTCATCCGCGTCCGCAGCGGCAGGCGCATCGTCCCCTGCCGAAGAATTTCCGGCGGAATCGCTGCCAGAATTTCCGCAGCCAGCCAATGTCGTTACCGTCATGGCTGTCAGCAGTAACATTGCCACTAACTTTTTCTTCATTTTTTCATCTCCTTATTTTTATTCTATCAAGCGGAAAATACCGCATTGATAACCATGGTACAAAATAGCTTTTTGCAGAAACCGTTTGTTAACAACCAAAATGTATTTACCCCTTTACGGAACCGATCATGACACCCTTTACAAAATGCCTCTGAATAAAAGGATACAAAATCAAAACCGGAATACTACTGATAATGATCAGGGAGTACTTCATAACCTCGATCAGCTGCTTTTTCTCATTCAGGGCCGCCCTGGCTTCCGCCGTGGTTGCTGCCTGCTGCAAAGCAGTCTCGTTCGTGATCAGGATACTTCTCAATACCAGCTGCAACGGATACTTCGTCTGGTCGGACATATAAATCAGAGCGGAGAAGTAGGAGTTCCAGTGGCCAACGCCATAATAAAGCACCATGATCGCCGTGATGGCGCCGGACAGAGGCAGCGCAATCTGGAAGAAAAACCGCCCCTGCGTACAACCGTCGATTTCCGCAGCCTCGTAAAGTTCTTCGGAAATATTGGACTTAAAGAAAGTCCTTGCCACGATCATGTTATACACGCTCAAACAACCGGGCAGAACCAACGCCCACATTGTATTGAGCAGCTGCAGGTTCCGGATTACCATATAAGTAGGAATCAAACCGCCGCTGAAGAACATCGTTATCACGTAAAAAATGGTGATGAACCTCTTGCCGGAAAACTTATCCCTCGAAAGCGCATATGCGGTGGGCAGGGTGACTGCCAGATTGATCAGTACGCCGCATACCGTGTACACAACGGAATTCAAAAAGCTGCGCACCACGGAATCATCCTGAAACACTTCCGCATAACCCTTTAAGTTAAATCCGATCGGCAGCCAGATTACATGCCCGCCCGAAACCGCCTTGGGATCGCTGAAAGATGAAATAATAACCCACCAAAGCGGGTACGCCACAATCACCAGCAGGATGGTCAGGATAATAAAGATGACCGTATCAAAAATCACGTCTTCCTTACAGCGCTTTATATTTTTTTCGACTTCGATTTCTTTTTCTCTTTTTCCCATGTTCTCCCCCTCGCTAGAATAAGCTTGTGCCGGACATCTTATCGGCAATCTTATTAACCAGAATCAGCATGACCATATTGATCAAGGTATTGAACAGGCCGATCGCGGATGAATAGGACATGTTGTTGTCTATCATACCAACCTTATACACATAGGTGGATATGATTTCCGATACGGACACATTCAAATCATTCTGGAGTGCGAACGCCTTTTCAAAACCGATGGAAAGAATGCTGCCGCAGCTCAAAATCAGCTGAATGGTAGCCGTCGGAAGGATGGACGGAAAATCAATATAGTGGATGATCTGGAACTTGGTCGCACCGTCGCACTTTGCCGCCTCATGCAGTTCGGGGCTGATGCCGGACAGAGCGGCAAAATAAATAACGGAACTCCAGCCCATGCCCTGCCATACGCCGGACCACACGTACAGATGCCGCCAGTACTCTTTCTTCGCCATGAAGTTGATCGCCTCGCCGCCCATCATCTTGATCACGGTATTGATGATACCGACGGTCGGGGAAAGGAACAGAATCAACATACCGCACATTACGATGGTGGATATGAAGTTCGGCGCATATGTAACGGTCTGGATGACCTTCCTGTAGCGTTTGTGCCGGAATGCATTCAGCATCAGCGCCAGGATGATCGGAATCGGGAAAGAAACCAGCAGGCCATACAAGCTAAGAATCAGCGTATTGACAATCGTCCGCTCAAAATACGGAGAATTGATAAAACGCTCGAAATACCTAAGGCCTACCCACGGGCTTCCCCAAATACCCTGCTTGGCATTGAAACGGCGGAATGCAATCTGTACGCCGTACATGGGAATGTAGCTGAAAATGAAAGTCAGAACCATTCCGGGAATGCAGAACGTCCATAGGGACCAATCCTTCTTCAAGGTCTCAAAAAAACTGCGCTTTTTAGGTTGGATACCTGATTTACTAACTTTTGTTTTCAATGTTTCACCCCTCTGCTCAATTTTTGTTTACTTTTTGTTCTTTTGTTAATAGTTGTTAACAAACGTTTTCCCTATGTTCTTTATCATACTACAAAATTGCTGTAAAGGAAAGCCCTTTTTTAAAAATTTATTATGCTTTTTTTAATTTTCGTTTAGAAGCGTTTTATTCTTCTATACAAAACACCAAAAAAGACGCCCCGTATACCGGGAAACGTCTTTTTCTTCCGTTTTCAGCACAAGTTAACATTTGTAAATTTGTTAATCTTTTTTCCCTATTTTGCCAGTTCGAACATAGTGGAGGCCCCAGCGCCCGTGCCGCCCCCTGTCAAAAACTCATGCACAGGTTCTGCGGCAGACGCTTCGGAAACGCCTGCGATATCCAAATGCAGCCAGGATTTCCCCTCCGCAAAGGCCCTGATAAAAAGTCCTGCCGTGATGCTGCCGCAGGTCTCCCCCCCTACATTTTTCACATCCGCCCACTTGCTCTCGATCATTTTTTCATGCGCTTTGAAGAATGGAAGCCGCACATAATGTTCCCCGGAGCGCCCTGCGGCCTGCACAAATTCCTCGTAAAACTCCTCCCCGTCCGCCAAAACCGGCGCCATGCACTTTCCGAACGTAATGGCCGCAGCCCCCGTAAGGGTGGCGATGTCCAGTACCCGGCTGGCTTTTTCATGTCGTACGGCAAAAGCCACCGCATCCGCCAAAATCAGCCTGCCCTCCGCGTCCGTGTTCAGGATTTCTATGGTTTTGCCGCCGTAGGAGGAAATCACGTCCCCGGGCAGCATGGCATCCGGCGAAATCCGGTTTTCGCACATGGGAATCACCGCAACCGTATTTTTGGCGCCGCCGCTTTTTGCCAGTGCATACAGGGCCGCAGTCACAGCGGCCGCGCCGCCCATGTCCCCTTTAATGCCGGCCATGGAACCGGCCGGTTTCACACAGTAACCGCCGGTATCCACCGTTACGCCTTTCCCCACAAAGGCCGTGATCTCCCCGTCCGGGACAGGCAGATAGCGGATCACCGTCAGGCAGGGCGGATAACTGCTTCCCCTGCCTACCGTCAGCAAAGCTTCCATATGCATCTCTTCCAGCTGCTTTGCGTCATATACTTCCACCTGCACCGCAAGTCCTTCAAACAGCTTTTGCACCTCCCGGGCAAATGCGGCGGGCCTGAGCAGATTGGATGGCTTGTTAACCGCATCGCGGGCGTAATAGATCCCTTCCGCAAGCGCCCTTTTTTCTTCCAGCACCTTTTGGTTTGCCGCGGACGCTTCCACACCGCAAAGGGTAATCGACGGGTCTTTTTCTTCCTTGGGTTCGGATTTATACAAAGCGGGCCGGTAGCAGGCCAGAAACATTCCTTCCAGCGCCGCCCCCAAAAGTTCCGCCTGCCCAAGCGTATCGCTTACCGCCCCTTTTTCCAAAAGCATGGGAACCGAAAACTCCTCCGCGTAGGCTTTCGCCTCCTTCACCGCTTTGGCATACACATTTTTTACTTCCGTCAAATCTTTGAGTCCGTCCCCGAGTCCGACATAAACGGCAAAGTCCTCCCCCTGCCCCTGTGTGACCACACGGCTCTCCAAATACTCCCCTTCAAACAGCTTTCCCTTTTGCAGCCCTTCCGCTTCCTGTTTTGTAAAAAAGCGCACGGTGGCCGCCTTTGGCATTTCTTCCTTCAAACGGATGCTGACCATGTCCGTATCCTCTCCTTCCGCAAATGATTGACAATCCTTCCGGTAAACGTAAACCGTTTCGGTTACTGCAGCACAAACACCCTGCCGATTGGCGCCTTATCCCCTGTTACTTCCGCCGTATGCGCCAGATATCCGCCGTCCTTTTTTTCAAAGGCAAGCTCCCGTCCGCTGTCCAGTTCGGTGATTTTTTCCGCCTTGCCTTCATACGGAATCCACACGTCCTTCGGCACCGTCTCGTTTTCGTCCGCAAAGGTCTGAATGGCGTAAACACAGTCTCCTTTTTTGGTAAATCCGATGCCGTCTTTCTTATAGGGGGCACAGACCCGTGTGCCGTAAATGGCATCCCCGTACACTTGCAGCCATTCCCCCATTCCCAACAGGCTCCTCACCGCCCCCGCAGGCAGGCAGCCGTTTGGCTGGGGACCCACGTTGATGGCCAGGTTTCCGCCCTTGACAACGATATCCGTCAGCAGGCAGATCAGTTCCCTCGGACTTTTGTAGCGGTCGTCATAGGCAAAGGAAAACGAGGTTCCCAGCGTGATGCAGCTTTCCCACGGGATCCCCAGGGGCTCCTCCGGCACGCACTGCTCCGGTGTCACGTAATTTTCATACGGGCCTCCCACCGTGCGGTCCGCACAAAGCATGCCGGGCTGGAACTTACGCACCCGCTCGATAACGTCCCCCAGCCGGATGTCCTGCCCGTTTTTGGCGCACACCCATCCGGCGTCAAACCACATGCCGTCCAGCCTGCCGTAGCGGCTTCCCAGTTCCATAATCTGATTCTGGGTAAACGTCACAAAACGTTCCCACTCTGCAGGCTCTTCCTCGGGCTTATAAGACGGCCCCCGGTGCTGGTAGCAGCCCCGTTCGTATTTTTCGCTCCAATAACTGTCCACATGCCAGTCCGCCTTGGAAAAATAAGCGATCACACCCAGTTCCCGCTTCCGGAAGGATTCAAACAAATGCGCACAGATATCCGCATAACGGTTCGTATGGAAAGGACAGTCCGGCGCCGTCACCTTATAATCCGAATATTTGCTGTCCCACATGCAAAAGCCGTCATGGTGTTTTGTCGTAAACAACAGGTATTTCGTCCCTGCCGCCTTTGCGATATCCGCCCATTTTTCCGGCTCAAACCGGATCGGGTTGAAGGTTTTGTTTAAGTCGAAATACTGCTTTTTAAACTCCTCCCCCGTCACTTCCCAGTCAATCCCGCTTCTGGACCAATCCGCGTCCGCATCGGAAAGCGCCCAGGATTCCACAATTCCCAGCTGGCTGTAAGCCCCCCAGTGCATCATCAATCCCAGCTTTTGGTCCTGGAACCATTCCAGTTTGGCAAGCACCGCCGGATCCGCAGGCCATACATACCGGTCCTTTGTGCTGTAATTGTGCACACCGTTTTGCACCACGTCCTCCCTGCCCGCTTCCCCTTCCAAATCCTGTGCGCCGCACGCCTCCTCTGTCATTGCACCGCACGCCTCTTCTTTGACCGATTCTTTACTCATCCCTCTTTTTTCCGCCTTTTTTACTTTTTTATTAGGTAACGCCGCAGCTTCATCTGCCGTTTCCGATAGGATACTCGTAAGTCCTTCCGTCCCCCTGTATGGCAAGTTCCCGCTGCCCGTCCTTACTGTCGCACACAATCTCAAACGTATGCTTGGCAGGCATATAGACCGGACGGATGGTATACGGGTAATCATCCATAATTTCCTCTATGCGCTCCGGAAAATGTCCGTTCTCGTCATAATACGCGTTGGCATTATAATACAGCCTGCGCAATTCCCATTTATCCTTTTCATCCTGCGGGATTTCATAGGTCTCGCTTCCCTGCGCAAAAAAGACAAAGCCCCACAGTTCCGGATAATGAATGTTGACGATACCGGTGGGCGCCCATACCCAGTTATCCTCCGGCAGCACTTTCCCGTTCTCGTCGCAGCGCTTCACAAACGCATGGTCTTTGACATCCACCTTCCACTGCACCCTGGAAAAATTCATCCGGTAGAATTCTCCCGGCACAGGACTTCTTTGCTCCTTCGCGCACTCGTTTACGGCAGAAAAAGGAATCACCACTTCCACCATCCACCGTCTGTTATCCGCAGACGGATCGTTTAACACACCGTCGATATGGACGGCGCTTCTCATGCCGTGCATATCAAAACCGTTCACCGGTTTTCCCCCGTCCCGGTAGGTTTTGGTGAGCAGCAAATCCCACACCGTATTTTTGGCGTTCATCTCAAATTCATAGTACTGGTGGGTGTCGGAGTCCGGATCAATGAAAATTTCAAAATCATTGTCCTGGAAAATCACACAATCCCGCTCTGTCTGATGCCCCCAGATTTCGTTTCCTTCCAGTTCGGCCCCGATGTAAAGATTTTCATCGTCCCAAAGCATCTTCGCCCGGGTCCTGAAACGGGGTTTTTCCCTCTTATCCCCCTCAATGTCCGCAAAATCCTGTGTGAATTTTGCATCCTGCCAGAATTCCTTCTCCAGGTTTCCGTCCAAAATAAAGTGCTTCGTCGCGCGCCTGCAATGGTAAACCGGCGGCTGAAACGAAATGTCCGGCTTCGGTATCCTGTAATGCACCATAGTCTCCTCCTTTTTTACGCCATCCAATTCTCTGCGCATATGCCCCAGCAGGGAATGGGGATGATCCTGCCCGTAAACCCAAAACATAATCCCTAAAAGCCCCTGCTTTTTCAGATAATCGATCTTATGGGAAAGGGACCGGGCATCCTCATAGCTGATAAAACGGTCGCCGTTAAACAGCCACGGCGCTTTGGCTTCTTCGTCCCAATAGCGGGTAAACCCGTTTTTGTTGATAAAGTCTTTTTCCAGTTCTGCATAAGAATGGCCGTGCGCCGCCGCTTTGGCCTGCTGGCAAAGACCGTGCGCGGCGTCCGTCACGCCTTCCCACTCCCGGCTGTAAAAAGCGGCGCCGATCACCAGCTTTTCCCTTGGCACACCCGCCGCCAAAAATTCCCGCACCGCCTTGTCCGTACAGGCATCAAACAAATCTGCGGAAGGCGCATACAGGCTGGTGTGGTGACCTGTCACCAGCTGGAAACCGCCCCGCAGATCATAACTCATGATCTGCACATAATCCAGATACCGCTGGGCCTGCGCAAGCCGGGTATTGCGCACAAAATAACTGTCCCCTCCCGCCGCAATCGTCAAAAGATACCGTTTGGGGCATAAGGCTTCCAGTTCACTGCGTATCTGTGCCAAAAGCAGGGTGAAATTCTCCTTGTCGCTGCTGTCCGCGTCGATTCCGGCAAGCGAAAAGCAGGGATATTCCCAGTCAATGTCAATACCGTCCAGTTCATACTGTTTTACAAGATCGCGGCAATCCCGCGCAAACTGCTGCCTGCCCGCCTGTGTATGGGCGGCATTTGAAAAGCCGCCCGCGCCCCAGCCGCCCACGGAGAGTACAATTTTTGTCTCCGGATGAATCCTGCGGATCCGCGCAATCCCTTCCCGGCATTCCGGATGCTCCCAGCGCACCCTGCCCGCTTCCACGTGGGCAAACGCAATGTTAATGCCGTCCAAATCCCGTATATCCTGCTCCGACATGGAACCCAGCTGTCTTGTCCCTACATATCCGATTAATTGATTCATCACTACCTCCGCCTGCCAAAACAGGCATCCTTTTCTACATTCGCATCAGCATCTGCGCCACCGCTCCCACATTATAACCGCAGGTGGCGTAAATTCCTCTGCCATCCTCATCTACCACAAGCGCAAGGGGGTATTTTCCTGCCTCTGTCCCCATGGCCTCTGCCGCCTGCAAGGCTGCGTCAAAATCACCGGCCTGCAAAAACCGGATACCGGGAACCGCTTCCAACAGGCGCGAAAGGGTTCCGTCCGTTTTCGGTGGCTGCATACCAAACAGGAAAATGCGTTCGCAGCAGTTTTTCACATCCGAAATATGTTCCAGCATTTCGTTCAAAATGTGTTCGGTGGGTTCTTCGCCCTCCCGTATCCAGGCACAGATCACCCGTCCGCCCTTTCGCAGTCCGTCCAGGGTATCGCTGCCCTCTGGCGTATGTACAGACAATACCGGAAGCTTTGTGCCCTCGTCCGCATCCAGATAAGCGCTGTGCCGCGCAAGTTCCACCGTCTTTTCCTGCTCTCCCAGCACAAAACAACACTCCCGGAACAGCTGGTCGCCGTTTAACAGGCGGACTGTGGTGGTCACCCGGTACGTGCCGGGGCTGGCCTGTATCGCCAATTCCTCCCCCGCCCACTGTGCATCGTGCAGATGCATTGCATGATATCCGTTTTCCTCCAGACGCTCCAGACACCAGTCCGTCATATAGCCAAACCCTTTGCCGCCTTTTGCCAAAATGCGCAGCCACGTCCGGCTTCCTTCTTCCTTGTCCCCTTTGGCCGGGTGAAAATCATGGTTTTGGTAAAACTCCGCCTCGCCCGTCACAGGATGCAGCCTGGCCGGAATCCCGCAGCTTCTCGCGACCGCCACAAACAGGTTTTTCTGATCCTGCAGGCTGCCGCGCATTCCCTGCAGAACGGATAACGGCTGCATACGCAGCGTATCGTAACCGTCGCCTTTTGGCAGCCGTACCTTTTCGCAAATCTCCGTCCAGATCGCCGGCGGATTCTGTACATACCATCCCGCCCGTTCTCCCAAAATTTCCCGGATTTGCCTGCGCCAGGTACTCAGTTCCTCATATTCCACCCTGGGATTTAACAGGTATTTGACGAAAATATCTTCCGGAACGTCTTCTTTTTGCGCAAACGGCATGGCGCAGGCCAGATGGTCTTCCAATACATCCGCCTTTAAGTCATAATAGTCCTTCTGGGTGAGACTTTGCAAAAGCGGCAGACGGTACGCATTTTCGTCCGTTTCCAAAAACCGGATGACTTCCCCGAAATTTCCGCCCGCCGTACGCAAAATCTCCTGTGCCTCCGCAAAATGCCCTGCCCGATCCGCATCATAATAAGAAGCGATACGGTTCTCCCGCATCTTTTTTGCCTCTTCCAACTCCTTTTGGAAAGCGACAAAAACTTCCGGATCCGCCTCCTCAGAGGGCGCCACGCCGCCTTTGGGCGCAATAAAGCGGCCTTCCTGCCACTCATCCATACATGTTTCCTGCAGCCGTACCGTGAAAGTACCGCTCTGGGCGACGGTGAAAAAGCCGTTCACTACCCGGCCGTTTTGCATTCCGGAAATCCGCACGCTTCCAAGCCCAAGGCGGAGGGCTGCTTTTCCCGCCCCGTCCGTCCGCAGGGTAGCGATCGTGCCAAAATGTGCGTAATTCAATACGGAAAGCTGCACCTGCGCATCGGCAAAAGGCCGCCCGTCCGCATCCTCCAGCGCAAAGACCACATCCGCCGTCTTCGCATAATGCCCGGTGACATTGTAATAAACCACGCTTCCGTTGCGTGCAATCACATCATCCTGCCCATCCAAAAGTCCAAACGCCCTGGCATGCACCAGCATCGCTTTGGAAGCCGGAAGGTCAAACCAGCCCCGGTTCAATACCGGCTCCGGCTCGCAGGCCCCCAGATACTGCCACCGTCCGTCACAGTATACTTCCACCCAGGCATGGTTGTCGTCGCAGTGTGACCATAAGGGAGCGTATACCTGTCTCGCGGCAAGCCCCACACTGCGCAGGATCGTCACCGCAAAGGTACTTTCCTCCCCGCAGCGCCCGAAGCCGCTTTTATATACGGTCACCGCGTTGGCGGTCCTGTAATCCGCCTGATGATAAGTGGCATTTTGCGCGCACCAGAGGTTTACCCGCAAAACCGCCTCTTTTTGCGTAAGCCCCTCAAGTTTCGGCATAACCATGTCGTAAAACAGGCGGCGGCAGTCTTCGATCCGCTCGCTGTTAATCCGGTACGCCGCGACATTTTCCAGAAAAATGTCCTCGGGAAGTTCCCGGCACCATGCCACCCGCTCCCGCAAAAAGCAGGCGTGATCCGCAAACGCCTCCAGTACCCCGGCGGGTACGTCGGTCTTGTCGCAGTAGGGCATGGAACTTCTGTAGTAAGCCAGCACCTTGTCCTTCATCCCAAAATCCTGTACCATCTCTTCCATCCTTGCTCCCATCTGCCCGCTTTGACGGGCATTGAAATCTTCCCAACAGTTCCCGAGGGCTCCCAAAATACTTTTGGAAACCCTCTCAATGTTGTTAGCATATTATAACAAGTCGCTTAACAATTTACAAGCACTATATTAGCAAAAAGTCAGAAAACTGTAACGGTTCAATCCCAATGATATCAGTTTAAGGCGGGAGGCAGGC
>DERU01000157.1 GCA_002361095.1 Lachnospiraceae bacterium UBA3332 | reverse complement strand
CATAACCTTCATCTCTTTGAGCGCTTTGATCTGCTCGGAAATCTCCTCGCGCAGACGGATCACATCGTCGGTCATCACGCGGCCGGTAGAAGCTTTCTGCTCTTCCTTATCTTCCACCAGTCTGTCAATACCGTACAGGGCGACACGTCTGTAGTCACCGATGATACGTCCGCGGCCGTATGCATCCGGCAGACCCGTGATAATGTGGGACGAACGGCAAGCCCGCATTTCCGGATTGTAAGCGTCAAAGCAGCCTGCGTTGTGTGTCTTTCTGTGCGTGCTGAAAAACTCTGAGATCTCGGGATCTACGGTATAGCCGTTATCTGCACAAGCCTTCTCCGCCATACGGATACCGCCGTAAGGCTGTAAAGAACGTTTAAAAGGTGCGTCTGTCTGGAAGCCAACGATGGTCTCTTTGGACTTATCCAGATAACCGGGACCATGAGAAGTAATCGTGGAAACAACTTTGGTGTCCATGTCCAGAACGCCGCCTGCTTCACGCTCTTTCTTCTGCAAATCCAGTACCTGGTTCCACAGATCCTTTGTGTTCTGCGTAGGCGCGGCAAGGAACGCATCGTCCCCTTCATAGGGAACATAGTTCTTCTGGATGAAGTCACGGACATTGACTTCCCTGTCCCACTTGTTGCCTACAAAACCTGTCCATTCTGGTCTCATTTTGAAAAGCCTCCTATTGTGATATGATATGATTCCCGCAGACAGACGTGCCTGTATATCTGTCCGGCCGCTGCCGCAGGGTCACATACCCCGCTACAGCAGGGCTGTTAACTGGTTACGCGGTTTGAATGCCATGCACCCTCCCCGAAAAGAATACATATTGCTATGTGTTTTTCTAACTCCTATTATATGTTAACAGTCGTTTCCGGTCAAGCACAAGCAATGTACTTTTTTCTATACATCCCTGCCGCAAATATAAATAATTTGTGAAATTTGCCAAAAATTACTTTTCCGCTTTGTTGAAAATTACTTTTCCCTACCATACAAACAGAATCCACCGAACCATTCCGGTGGATTCTGTCCTGTCTTTATAAAGCGTTCAACTTTTCCAGCAGTTCTTCCACCGCAATGCCGTGAACCATAGCCGCGTCTTCAAGGGATTCCCCCTGCGAAGAAGGGCAGCCAAGGCAATGCATACCGATCTCCATCAAAACCGGCGCCGCATTTGCGTCAAGCTGCAGCACTTCCCCGATTGTCATTTCCTTCGTAAACTTAGCCATCTTACAACCTCCTTTTCTATTGTACGGCAAACTTGCAGGCAGCCCGGATTATACATGCCCGTGCCTGCACCCTGCAGTACCCAGTATAATACATTCTTCCCGTTTAGGCAACCTGCTTTACTGCCTCATTTCCAGCATCATCTTATTCCGTTTTTTAATATCTTTCCCACAAAACAGATTTTCATCCACACACAGCCGTTTTGGCAAAAAAGAAATCCCAATCACATTCTTCTTTGAAAAAACAGCCTGCAATCCTGTGCCGCACACACACCTTCTTCCATAGATTCCGCCGTCTGTCCGGCAAAACCATGTTTTTCCGGGCCGCCTCCGCAGCCGCGTTCAACGCCGGAATGTTGGTCTGAAAGCAATGTCTGCAATGGTTTGGATCTCGAAAAATTTACCGCTGTTTTGCCGGATCACTACCGACATGTTCTGCATTTTGTCGTTACCGGCCAAAAGCCCGCTTTTCACCTCCCGGGAAATGCGGCCCGGATTGATTTCCGTGATGAGGGCCGCAAAGATATTGCTAAATACACAAATTTAACATATAATAAGGAGGACACCAAACGCATTGGCTGCCGTTCACCCGCCGCCCGCAGGCCGCAAAAGTGTCTGACGGCTCAGGCAGGCAGCCGTAATATATTCACCGAAAAAGAGGGAAATAACATGGAAGGAAGAATTCATTCTTTGGAAAGTTTCGGATCCGTTGACGGCCCCGGCGTACGTTTCGTCATTTTTGTCCAGGGCTGCCCCATGCGGTGTGCATACTGCCATAACCCGGACACCTGGGCGATGGACGGCGGTACCATGATGAAACCGGAAGAAATCTTTGAACAGTACAAAAGAAACGAAGGATTTTATAAAGGCGGCGGCATCACTGTCACCGGCGGTGAACCGCTGATGCAGGTGGATTTCCTGATTGACCTGTTCACCATTGCCAAGAAAAACCATGTGCATACCTGCATTGACAGTTCCGGCATCGCTTACCGTCCCGACGGCAATCCGGAATGGCTGGCAAAGCTGGATCATCTGATGACGCTTACGGATCTGGTTATGTTGGATATCAAACATATCGACCCCGAAAAGCACCGGGAACTGACCCAGCAGCCAAACGACGGCATTCTGGCTTTCTGCAGCTACTTAAACGAGAAAAAAGTGGACATGTGGATCCGTCACGTGGTCGTTCCCACCATCACTGACGATCCCAAATACCTGTACCAGCTGGGCTATTTCATCGGACAGTTTTCCAATCTGAAAGCATTGGACATTTTGCCCTACCACACCATGGGCAAACCCAAATATGACAAATTGGGGATGGAGTACAAACTCAAGGACATCCCCGCAATGGACACCAAAAAGGCGGTAGAACTCAAGAAAACCGTTCTGGAAGGCGTCCGCGACCGCCGGAACGGACAGGCCGCGCACATCCCCTCCTCCGAGGAACTCTCCTGACATTTTTTCCCTATGCTTTTTCGCGATTAGGGCTTGTGCATTCTTTCGTTTTATATTAGAATATGGGATAGCCTACATTGATAAAGGAGGATAATATTATGGCATACGTTATTGGAGATTCCTGTGTCTCTTGCGGTTCCTGTGAAGGTCAGTGCCCTGTCGGCGCGATCAGCATGGGTGACGGTAAGTTTGAGATCAATCCTGATACATGCATCAGCTGCGGTTCCTGCGCAGGTGTATGCCCTGTCGGTGCCATTTCCGAAGGTTGATCGTTCCGGAAAAGGCGGCGCTCATAAGACCGTATTAGAATTGTTTCAGAAACGGCATAGCCTGCAGGCTATGCCGTTTTTCCGTCCTGTGCGGTTTGCGCTGCCCCATAAACGCTACCCGTTTTGTCTCGGCCGCCTTTTTCTCTTATCCCTCCGTCTGCCGCGCTGACACAAAAGTTCATCCAGTTTCCGGTAATGTTCTTCCTCCCTCTCCCAATGCCGCTGTTCCCTCTCCTGCGCTTTTTCCTCAAACTGACGGAACTGAAAATCCAGTTCTTTTAAAATCACCTCATTATTTTCCTGAACCGCCCTTGATACCAGGTTTTCCAGCAAAAACTGCAGCCTTGCAGCCTTGCTGGAGCGTTCGTCCAGCAAAATATTTTCCACCGTGGGAACCGGTTCCTTTCCTGATTTTTCCACCAGGCTTTGCGCTTCCCGGACCACCTCCTGCGGAACCGCAAGTTTTCCGTCCTCGGAAAGCATCAGCCGGATGGCTTTAAGCTGCAGCCCCTGATTTTTCCATTTTTTTATATTATTTAATAATGCCATATCCTCCTCCGTGTAAATGCGGTGCCCCTGGCCGTTGCGTTTGATGGTAAGCCCCAGTTCCTCTTCCCAATAGCGGAGCACATGCGTCTCCACCTCCATTTGCCTTGCCGCGTCCTTGATCGTATAAGTTTCCTGCGTCGTCATTTTTCCTCCTATTCCGCCGCATCTGCGGCATTTTCCTTTCCTATGCGCAAAAAGGACAGCGCCCGCCCCGGGCCTGTCCTCTTTTGTCGGTAAACTGGCATATGCCAATCTATAGCAAACGACAAAAATATTTGCCGTTAGAATTATTTCTGCAAATTTGCAAACTTTGTATACTCCGGCATCCAAACCAATTCCACTGTCCCTATGGGACCGTTTCTTTGTTTGGCGATAATAATTTCCATAATTCCTTTTCTCTCGGTATCCGGATTGTAATAATCGTCGCGGTACAAAAACATGACTACGTCGGCATCCTGCTCAATTGCGCCGGATTCGCGCAAATCGGACAGCATCGGCCTGTGGTCCGGCCTTTGCTCCACGGCACGGGACAACTGGGAAAGCGCCACCACCGGCACATGCAGTTCCCTTGCCAGCGCCTTTAGGGCACGGGAAATATCGGATATTTCCTGCTGCCTGTTATCGCCGCGCCTGCCGCTGCCGCTCATCAGCTGTAGGTAGTCGATAATAATCAGCTTCAAATCAAATTCCAACTTAAACTTTCTGCATTTGGAACGCAGTTCCGCCACGGTTATCCCCGGCGTATCGTCAATAATCAGGTTGGATTTTCCGATCACCCCTGCGCTTTCAATCAGGCTCTCCCACTCTGCATCATTTAAATTACCGGTACGGATATGCTGGGCATCCACCCGCGCTTCCATGGAAAAAAGCCGGTTTACAAACTGTTCTTTGCTCATTTCCAGGCTGAACATCGCCACGGTCATATTTTGCTTAAAGGCGATGTTTTCCGCAACGTTCAGCACAAACGCCGTCTTACCCATGGACGGCCTGGCCGCAATTAAAACCAGATCGGAAGGCTGCAGCCCCGCCGTCTTATAGTCCAGATCCATAAAACCCGTGGCAATGCCCGTAACATTCCCTTTATTTTTGGAGGCCCGCTCGATTCTTTCCATGGCGTTCATGACCACTTGGCGGATCGGCACAAAATCGCCTGTGTTGCGCCGCTGTATCAGGTCAAAAACCCTTTTCTCCGTCGTCTCCAGAATTTCCTCCAGACTTTCCTTCCCTGCATAACAGGTATTCGCGATTTCTTCGTTCAAACGGATCAGCCTGCGCAGCGTCGCCTTCTCCGCCACAATATTCGCATAATATTTAATATTGGCCGAGGTAGGCACCGCCGTAATCAAATCCCGGATAAATTCGGGACTGGCAACCTCAGGCGGCACGTCCTTTTCCTTAAGCTTGTTCTGCAGAGTAACAAGATCCACCGCGCTTCCCGCATCGTGCAGGGCGACCATCGTTTCAAACAGTACGCCGTACTGCTTATTGTAAAAATCTTCGCCCGTCAGGATTTCCGATGCCGAAACAATCGCGTCGCGATCCATAATCATGGCGCCGATGACGGACTGCTCGGCTTCCATGCTATGGGGAAGTACCCTTTTTAAAATCGCCTCATCTGCTGCCATCTTCTCTCCCGGTTCCTTACGCCTCCTGTACCTTCACAGTCAGCTTTCCCATCACCTGCGGGTGCAGTTTGATCGGCACCTCGAAAACACCGAATGTCTTGATCGCATCCGCCAACTGGATCTTTTTCTTGTCCACTTCCATGCCGCATTGTTCCTTATAGGCTGCGGCAATTTCCTTGGAGGATACGGAGCCGAACGTCTTTCCGCCCTCTCCTGCCTTGATCTTTAACACCACGGACTTTTCCGCCAATTCCTTTGCAAATTCCTGCGCCGCAGCCAATTGCCTGGCAGCCTCCTTCTCATCCCGGGCTTTTTGCAGCTTCAAATCGTTCATGTTGGCGTTGTTGGCCTCTATGCCCAATTTCTTTTTCAGGATAAAATTCCGGGCATAGCCGTCGCTGACTTCCACAACCTGTCCTTTTTTCCCAAGTGATTTTACGTCTTCCGTCAAAATAACTTTCATGAAATTTCACCTTCCTCTATCATCTTATCCAACGTCTCTTTTAGGGCTTGTATTCCGCCCGACAATGTGGTGTTCTCCATCTGGCAGCCCGCCATGTTCAAATGTCCGCCGCCTCCCATGCGTTCCATGATTACCTGCACGTTCACCTCATCGATGGAACGGGCGGAAAAGAAAATTTTTCCCAAAAATTCCGTCAGTACAAAGCTGGCCTTAACCCCCCTGATATTCAACAGTTGATTGGCCGCCTGCGCCCCCACCACGTTCGGGCTGGCAATCCCCTCGCTTGCGCAGACTGAAATTGCATAGGCATTGCGGTAAATCTCCGCCTGGCTGACCGCATCCGCCCGCGCCTTGTATTCCTGCGCGTCCTCCCGAAACAGCTTGCGCACGCGGGTCACATCCGCCCCGTTCCTGCGCAAAAACGCCGCAGCCTCAAAGGTTCTGACGCCGGTTTTGGATACAAAGCTGTTGGTATCCACCACCATACCGGCATACATGCTGTCCGCCTCCTCGCTCCGGATCCGCAGACTGTCGCTGATATACTGCAAGATCTCGGAAACCATTTCACAGGCGGAGGAAGCATACGTCTCCACATACGAAAGTGTGGCATTTTCAATGGTTTCCGTACCGCTTCTATGGTGATCCAGCACTACAATGGACTTGCATATCTTCAAAAGTTCAGGACACTCCGTTAAAGACGGTTTGTTTACGTCCACCACCACCAGCACCGCGTTAGGGGTAGCGCTCTCAATGGCCTGCGCCGAATTGATCAGCATATCGTTCTCATAATCCGGATTATTCAAAAACAAATCGACAATCGGCTGCAGGGAGGTATTCACATTGTTGAGCACAATCTGCGCCTTACGCTCCAGCGTCCTTGCAATCCGGTAAATCCCGATGGCCGCCCCAAAGCTGTCCACATCCGCGTTGGAATGTCCCATGATAAGCACATGATCCTTACTGGTGATGATTTCCCGCAGGGCATGCGCCTTCACCCTCGCCTTGACACGGGTGTTCTTTTCCACCTGTTGGCTCTTGCCGCCGTAATAGTTAATTCTGTCGGGCGTCTTGACCACAGCCTGATCGCCGCCCCTTCCCAGCGCAAGGTCAATGGCCGTGCGCGCAAACTCGTAATTCTGCGCATACACAAGCCCGTCCAGCCCGATGCCGATGCTGATCGTCACAGCCATCTCGTTGCCGATATTGACCGTTTTGACATCCTCCAACAATTCAAAACGCTGCTCCTGCATCTGCATAACCGCCCTCTTTTTCAGAATGACCAGGTATTTATCCTTTTCGATTTTCTGACAGATTCCGTCAAAAGCCGAAATATACTTGTTGACTTTCCTGTCAATCAGGGCTGTCAGCAGGGAACGGCGGACTTCCTCCACACTGGCCATCGCTTCCTCATAATTATCCAGATAGATCAGCCCCACCGTCAGGGATTGGGCATCATTCTCCCGCAGGGCAATCTTCAAAGCCGTCTCGTCATAGAGAAAAAGCGCATACAGACAGCCTTCATAACTGCCGCTCTCCATGATATCGCTGTCTTCTTCCATCCCCTTTAAGGACACCCTGGTAATATGCGCCATATAATCGCTCTCCTCAAAAGAAATGGGAAGCGATACTTCATGGTCGCCCTCGGGAAGCTTCTCCTTCGTGATGGCAGGAAACACATAAGTAATGGACTTGCTAAATCCTTTTTCGCTGTGAATCGCACTCTTGAAAGCCGTATTGCACCACAGTACCCTGCCGTTATCATCCAAAAGCGCATAAGGCACCACCATATCCCGCAGCAGGGCTTTCTGAATCTGTCCGTACTGTGTGGCAAAGCTGACCAGTTCATTGATGATGACCGGCCTGTTATAAAACATCAGCAAAATAACCATACCGAAATAAAGCACCAAAAAGCAGGTAAGCAAAAATCCCGCCCGGGTATCCAGAAAGTACGTCCCCACATCCACCAGCAATAAAAGAATACCGAGGTATACGGAGGTCTGCATGTAGATTTTCAGCCTGCCCTTGAGCCTGATTCTTTTCTTATTCATTTTCACTCCTGTTGCCGCAGGATCTTCCTGCGGATATCCTGATCCCATCGGATGACGCCGGGGTCTTTTATGAAAACCGCCGGCATTACGGATTCAGTATACCATCTATCGCCGCAAAATACCATACCCTAAAATCAAAGGCTTCGCGCAAGTTCGACAAACCGTTTGCCATTTTCGGCCCAATGGCCTCTTTTTGGTATTTTTGCAATACGGCAAACGGCATGGCTGTCACAGCCATGCCGTCCCCGGTAACATGCTTTTTCGCTTTATTCGGCGACGTAAGGCATCAGCGCCAAATGACGCGCCCTCTTGATCGCCACGGTCAGGGCTCTCTGGTGCTTCGCACAGTTGCCTGTAATTCTTCTGGGAAGAATCTTGCCCCTCTCGGATACGTATCTTTTTAACTTGTTCACGTCCTTGTAATCGATTACGTTATCTTTGCCACAGAATACGCATACTTTCTTCCTTCTGCGCACGCCGCCTCTCCTCTTTGCGGGAGATTCAGGTCTTTCCGGTTTATTGAATGCCATGATGGTTACCTCCTGTCTGAAAAAATAAATATGCGAAACTTCCCAAACACTCCGTGTTTGAGAAGCAGCGCAACATTGCTCACTTTTCGTTCGCAATGTTGCTTAGTTAAACGGCAGTTCTTCGTCGATGCCGTCGGGGATGTTCATAAAGCCGTCGCCGGCCGCTTCGGGCTGGGGTCTGGAAGCAGGGGCGCCGTAGCCGGAGCCGCCAAAGCCTGCGCTGCCGTAACCCCCGTCAGCGTTGGAAGCACTGTTCTTGCTCTCGGCAAATTCCTGATCCTCCACCACCACGTCGGTGGTATATACCTTGACGCCGTCCCGGTTCGTATAACTGCCCGTCTGGATTCTTCCGGTCGCCACGATTTTGGTTCCTTTGTGAAGATATCTCTCCGCGAATTCCGCGCTCTTTCCAAAAGCGACGCAGCCAATGAAATCTGCGGAATTCTCATCGCCGTTTCTGTTAAACCTGCGGTCCACGGCTAACGTATACCGGGCGATCGCCATCGCGTTATCGCCCTGGGAGTACCGAATCTCGGGATCCCTCGTGAGCCGGCCCATAAGAATAACCTTGTTCATCTCTTCTCTCTTTCTTACTTCTCGTCCGCTTTGACGATTAAGTATCTGAGCACATTGTCCATGATGCGAACGCGGCTTTCAATTTCCACCGGAGCGGAAGATTCCGCATCGAACTGAATGAAGTAGTAAAAGCCTTCCTTTGTCTTCTGAATCTCATAGGCAAGCCTCTTTTTGCCCCAGTCGTCCACATTGGTGACGGCGCCGCCAAATCTCTCGATCAGCGCTTTACACTTGTCCACGACTGCCGCTCTCTCCTCATCCTCGATTTTCGCACTAACAACGAGAGCTAATTCGTACTTGTTCATGCAAATTTACCTCCTTTTGGTCTCTGGCCCCTCTTCCTCATCCAAGGAGCAAGGAATATATATCACGGGTATCTATGATACCACGAAACCTTGATACTTTCAAGCGTTTCTTTTTAAATCCCGCAGATTTTTCTCCACCAGCCTGCGCGCGATCATGATCTGGTGCCCGCATCCTAAGCATTTTAAACGGAAATCCGCGCCGATGCGCAATACCTCCCACTCTTTACTGCCGCAGGGGTGCTGTTTTTTTAATGTAATAATGTCCTTAACCTGTATATCCATCCTGCCCTCCCTACCGATTTTTTGGCAACCTGACGCAAAATTTCCGCAGACGATCCGCACCTTCATTCCCGGACGGAGCATTCTGCGGCGCCAATTGCCGGTCACAGGACTCCCAAAATCTCCCCGATACTGCCGGCCAGCACCAGGTCGGCCACGGAATCCCTCGCCGTGGGCGTTTTGTTGATGAGTACCAGCTTATTGCCCCGGTAATAGTCAATCAGACCGGCCGCAGGATACACCACCAGCGAAGTGCCCCCCACAATCAGCACATCCGCCTGACTGATAAAAGAAACCGCCTCCTGCATCACATCCGTGTCCAAGCTTTCCTCATAAAGGACGACGTCCGGCTTGACCCTGCCTTTACAGGTACAGTACGGCACACCCTCGCTTTCCTGTATAAAATGCGCGTCATAAAATTTTCCGCATTTCTCGCAGTAATTGCGCAGCACGCTGCCGTGCAGTTCCAGCACATTCACGCTGCCCGCTTTCTGGTGCAGGCCGTCGATATTCTGGGTGATCACCGCCTTTAATTTTCCTTCCCTCTCCCACTGCGCCAGTTTGATATGCGCCGCGTTGGGCTTCGCATCCGGCGCCAGCATTTTATTGCGGTAAAAGCGGAAAAACTCCTCCGGATTCCTTCTGAAAAAAGTATGGCTTAAAATGGTCTCCGGCGGGTA
>DERU01000302.1:3556-4527 GCA_002361095.1 Lachnospiraceae bacterium UBA3332 | reverse complement strand
TCCCCGATAATATTCCCCAAAAGAATCCCCCCTGCACTGGCCATGCCAAAACAGAGAATGGTTCCGAAATTCCGCACCACCACCACAAGGGAATTGGCCGCCACCGCATCCGTACCCATATGTCCCATGATCACGGAATACATGGAAAACCCGACGCCCCAGATCACATCATTTCCCAGCGCCGGAAGGGAAAGCCGCACAAAATCGGAAAGCAGCGCCTTATTTTTCACAAACAGATACCGGAAATGAATTTGGATATCCCTGCTGTATGCAGAGACGATAAAGCAGGCCAAAAGTTCGGTCAGCCGGGACAGGGAAGTGGCAATCGCAACTCCGGCCGCGCCGAGCCTTGGCGCGCCAAACAATCCGAAAATAAACACGGCGTTCAATAAAATATTCAGGGAAAAAGCCAGTACATTCATCAATGTACTGACCACGACCCTGCCGATACTGCGAAGCACGGCAAGATAAACTTCCGTGACGCCCCAGCACAGATAACTGACACTCATGAACCGCAAATAGGAAGCGCCGATGGCGGCCAATTCCCCGTCATCGGTAAAAATACGCATCATCCACTGCGGAAACAGCGCTGCGCATCCCGCAAAACACAGGGCGATCAACATGGAAAAACGCAGCGCAATTCCCTGTACCACCTGAATCGCCTGCATATCCTTTTTACCGTAATACTGGGCGCACAAAATCGTAGCCCCCGTCCCCAGCCCATAAAAAACCATAAAAAGCACATTGGCATACTGGGACGCCAAAGATACGGCAGAGATCGCAGACTGTCCCACATAATTGAGCATCACCACGTCTGCGGAACTCACCGCAGCACTCAAAAGATTTTGAATCACAATGGGCAATACCAGTTTAAAGATCTGCCGGTAAAAAATATCATTTTTAAATGTTGTTTTCATTTGTCACCTGACATATTGCTGATAGATTTCCACATGGTCATAAATGCAGCGCCA
>DERU01000302.1:0-3282 GCA_002361095.1 Lachnospiraceae bacterium UBA3332 | reverse complement strand
ACATGGTCATAAATGCAGCGCCAGCTGCTGTAAGCGTTTCCGGTGACGCAAATATAGTTTTTGCCGCTGCCGGAAACCAAGTAGCTTGCGCTGCAGTTTCCGGATTGGTTGACAAAGCCGGTTTTGGCACAGACCACCTCCCCCGGAATCTCCTTATCCTCAATCCTTCGCAAAAACAAATTGGAAAGCGTAATTCCTTCCGGATGCGCCTCGGTCACGGCGGTGGTATATATATGGGCGGACAGCACCTGCCTGCACAAATCGTTTTCCAAAGCCGCCTTTAAAATCATCGCCATATCATAAACCGTACAATAATGGTTCTCATCATAAATTCCGATGCAGTTGGTAAAATGGGTCGTGCCGGACAGCCCCAGTTCCTCCAGTTTTGCGTTCATCATACCGGCAAACGCTTCCTGTGACCCCGCCGTATATACCGCCAAAGCCGCCGCCGCCTCCCCACCGGAGGGAAGAATCGTCCCATACATCAGATCCCGGACCGTGACGGGTTCGTCCACTAAAAAGCCTGCCGCACTGCAATCGTTCACATATGCATAATCCGTAATTTCCCGGGTCATCACGAAAACATCATCCAAATCCGTGACATGCTCTGCAGCCACCAGGAGCGTCAGGATTTTGGTCATGGACGCAGGGTTACAAACGGTTCTCGCCTCCCGCTGCGCCACCACCTTTCCGTCGTCCAAATTCACCAGCACCGCATAGGTACTGTTTATCTGCTCATCGGCAATATAGGGGACGTCCTGTGGAAACTCCGCCTGATATCCCGCAAAAAAAAGCCCGTCCGCACTACTGTCCGCCGTACCGGTCTCTTCCTGTGTGTCCGGTTCCGCTGCGGACACGGCAAAGGATTCTTCCGGTTCCGGGAAAACCTCTTCCTGCCGGGCAGGCAAAGGCGCATCCGGTTCGGCTTTTGGCCGATGCAGCTTTTGTATCATGAAGACACTCAAAAAAGCGGCCGCGATACAAACCATGGCCGCCGCCACATAATATTTCATCCGGCTGCGCATTTTCTGCTGCCGCATTTTTTGCTGCCGCATCTCTTCGATCCGCTTTGCCCGCCTTTGGCGCCGCAACATCTCCTCCTGGAGTTCCTCTTGCCTGCGGCGGTACAATTCTTCTTCGTCCATCAAAACTCCATTCCGTTTTTATCGTTTTGCCAATTCCTCCGCAATCTCTTCCCAAGACAGTCCCTTTTGGGCCATTAAAACCATCATATGGTAAAGAAAATCGGAAATTTCATAAATCACCTCGTTGGGATTTGGATTTTTGGCGGCAATAATAATCTCCGCCGCCTCTTCCCCAATCTTTTTTAATATTTTGTCAA
Organism: Lachnospiraceae bacterium UBA3332; assembly: GCA_002361095.1. Taxonomy (GTDB): domain Bacteria; phylum Bacillota; class Clostridia; order Lachnospirales; family Lachnospiraceae; genus Gallintestinimicrobium. The sequence continues at coordinate 1,940 of DERU01000302.1, read as the reverse complement.
TTCCCTTGTCGAACAAATAATTGGTATAGGAGCCTTCCTTGGGATGCGCTTTGCGATCTTCTATAACCGAGAATACCTCTTCCAGAACCTGGCGCGGATTATGGAAATCTTCCTTTCGGGCACGGGTCTGAATTTCGTTGAAAAAACAGCTGTGGGAACCTGTATGGCACGCCGGGCCGACCTGTGTGACTTTTGCCAAAACAGCGTCCAAATCACAGTCCGCCGTCAGGGAATGCACATATTGGTAATGGCCGCTGGTCTCCCCTTTTATCCAAAGCGCCTGACGGCTTCTGCTGTAATAAGTCATGGTTCCTGTCTGCAGCGTCCGGTAATAGGCTTCCTCATTCATATAGGCCACCATCAAAACCGCGTCGGTTTTGACATCCTGTACCACTACGGTGACAAGACCGTCCGGTCCTTTCTTAAGTTCCCCCCAGGAAAATGCCGCTTCCTGGCATGCAATGGGAATATGGTTTTCCTGACAGAACTTTTTGAGCGTCTCGATGTTTTTCACATTTTCCGTCACCAAATCGCCCAAAATGCCTCCCACATTCGGCACAGACAACAATTCGATCATCTTTTCCAAAGAGACTTCCGGCAAAAACGGAGTAACAGGAACCGGGGAGAAAGCCGCCGCTTCCTTGGTTCCCGCCCCGTTAAACAAAAACGCTTCGCAGGCGTAGGAACAAATTTCCTCCCGGCTTTCTTTGAGCAAAAAGGGAGTTTCCGTCCCTGCAATGATTTTTTCCCGCCCAAACCGCTGGGACGCTTCCCGCAAAAGCTTTGCCTGCGCAGGATGTGTCAAATCCAGCACAATCTGTCTGCAGCCGGCATACAAAAGCTTTTTGACGTCCTCCAGCCGCTTTATGTTCCCTGCCCCGATCACTGAAACAGAGGCCTGCGCGCAAATCTGGCGGATGATGTCCAGCGCCTCCTCATGCTCCTGGTCATTTTCGGACATATCGTGAATATAAAGGGCGTCACATTTATGCAGGGCATATTCCCTGGCAAGCCCTACCGGATCCAGACTGACCTCCCGGCGGTTTTTCAACCCGGACACCGCCCGTTTCTGGCATAAATAAATACAGGGAATAAATCTTTTGCCGTTCATCACCATCCTCCTCCTTTCCGGTTCTTCTTTTCCTACAAAGTTCCCTTCGTGGAAAGCACCCCTGTTATTCGTTCGTCAAATCCGGTCGCCATATCCAGCGCTTTCGCAAAGGCTTTGAACATCGCCTCCGCAATGTGATGGCCGTTGATGCCGTCCAGCACCTTAATGTGCAGGTTCATCCCGGCCGCATAGGAAACCGCATAGAAAAACTCCCGGATCAACTGGGTATCCAAACCGCCAATCATTGAAACCGGAAAATCGTAGGAAAACTGCAGGTAAGGCCTTCCGCACAAATCTACCGCGCACGCCACCAACGCATCGTCCATGGGAAGCAGGAAATAACCGTAACGACGTATCCCTTCCTTTTCTTTCAGTGCAAAAGCAATCGCCTGTCCCAGCACAATCCCGCAGTCTTCCACCGTATGGTGGCCGTCCACCTCCAAATCTCCCCGTACCGTAACCGACAGATCAAAAAAACCATGCCGTGCAAATCCCTCCAGCATATGGTTCAAAAAACCGATTCCTGTATCCACGGAAGCTGTTCCGGTTCCGTCTGCGCAAAATTCCACTTGAATATCGGTTTCCTTTGTCTTACGCGCAACCAAAGCCTGTCTCTTCATTTTCCCCTCATTTCCCCTTACTCAAACCGGATCTTCACGGAATTCGCATGCGCCGTCAGCCCTTCGTTTTCGGCAAAACAAGCGATATCCGGACACGCTTTTAACAGTGCGTCCCTGGAATAAGAAATTACGCTGGTCTTTTTGCAAAAATCGTCCACATTAAGCGGGGAGAAAAACCGCGCCGTCCCGTTGGTGGGCAGCACATGGTT
>DERU01000159.1:15103-16155 GCA_002361095.1 Lachnospiraceae bacterium UBA3332 | reverse complement strand
TAATCGTCATATGTAGACAGCCTCAGCAGGCTCCTGATGCTCCCATTCAGCTTTTGGGTTTCCTTTAATACCATGTTTAAATCTGCCATATTTATACCGCCTTTCCATCGCATATCCCGGCTTCCTCTTTCACAGCCGCAATCCCTTTCGGGTCAGACCAAACCCGGCCTGTCCTCTCTACCACAAGTTTTCCATCCTGCAAGGTTACGGACACCCTGTCGCCAACGGCAAATCCCATATCACGCAGCCACTTTCCCTGCATCATAATCATTGGAACCGTGAGGTCTTTACCGTTTCCCCTTGCCCTGTAAACCGTCATTTCTCTTGACTTCATTAGTGCCTCCTTTTCGCCTGAATTTGAAGAAATAAAAAATAAGCATAACCGGTGAAAGCCGCTTGTTTCCTAGCTTTTCTAAGGTTATGCTTATTATAACTCAGGCGTTGGTGAGGATGGATTCCACCACCGCCTTGCCCCACACCTTTTTGCCGCCCGGCGTGGGAATGCCTTTTTCCGTCAGTATCCTTGCGATCCGGTACGGCGACCTTCCCTGCAGGAAAAGGCCGTAGATTTTCCGCACAATTTTCGCCTGTTCCCCATTGATGACAAGATTCCCGTCCTCGCCCCGGTCATAGCCGAGAAACCTTCCGAAGGGAACCGTGACCTTGCCGTCTGCAAACCGCTTCCTCACGCCCCAGGTGCAGTTTTCCGAAATGCTCCGGCTCTCCTCCTGCGCCAGCGAAGACATAATGGTAATCAGCAGTTCGCCCTTGGAATCAAATGTCCAGATATTTTCTTTTTCAAAATAGCACTCCGTGCCGCTGTCCTTCAGCTTCCGGATGGTGGAAAGGCTGTCCACCGTGTTCCTTGCAAACCGCGACACGCTCTTGGTGATGATAAGGTCGATTTTCCCGTCCAAGGCATCCTCCACCATTTGCCTGAATCCCTCGCGGTGTCGCGTGGAAGTTGCGCTGATGCCTTCATCCGAATACAGCCCGACAAATTCCCAATCCTCCCGGCTCTGTATGTAGGAGGTATAATAATCGCATTGGGC
>DERU01000159.1:6856-14853 GCA_002361095.1 Lachnospiraceae bacterium UBA3332 | reverse complement strand
CGACAAATTCCCAATCCTCCCGGCCCTGTATGTAAGTGGTATAATAATCGCATTGGGCGGCATAGCTGGTCTGCTGGTCTTCCATGTCCGTGCTGACGCGGGCATAGCCTGCCACCTTCCGCTTTTTCCGGCTGCCAACCGGCTCCGCCGTGAAGCGGTTCCGCATGGCCGGTATCGTTGTCACATTTTTTGCCATACCTTCGCCCCCTCTTCCCGAAAGCAGCATTCCGGACTGCCATCAAAAAACCGGAACTGCAGACTGCCATCTTGCCAAACGGTAATCTCCCTGACCCGTTCCCCAAATATCTCTTTGTCAAAAACATCCAGCCCGAGTATCTGTGCCGAAGCCTGTTCCAGTTCTTTCTCGCCCAAGTTCACATTGGAACAGGTCGTTCCCGTTTCTTTCTTCCTGCGGCAAATCCAGCGGGCATAAGTTTTTCCCCTGCACCTGTCCTTCTTGCGTGTAAACGGATGCCCGCATACCCCGCACTTTATTTTCCCCGTAAACGGATATGCCCGCACGGCCTCCGCCCGTTCTTTCAGGATATCCTGCACCTTCGTAAAGGTCTCCCTGTCAATAATCGGCTCATGGCAGTCTGCAATGTAATACTGGGGCAGTTCGCCCCGGTTCTTCACCTTATTATGTTTGATAGGGTCTGCCACATAGCATTTCTGCAGCCGCCTGTCACCGATGTAGATCTCGTTCTTCAAAATGGCATTCAAATGGCTGTAAGTAAAATCATATCCCCGCCAGGATTTTGCCCCCCGCCTTTTGAGCTCCGTCAGAATATCCGATGCCGCCACGCCTGCGGCCGTCCGCTCAAAAATATATTTCACAACCTCTGCCTCATCCCCTTTTACCACATACGTCCCGCCGTCATAACGGTAGCCGAGGACTTTCTTGTTCCTCACACCGTCCGTTCCGTCCCGGTAAGTTTTGCGGATGCCCCACTTGGAATTTTCCGAAAGCGACCGCACCTCCTCCTGCGCAAAAGACGCAAGGATGGAAAGCATCAGTTCCCCGTCTCCGGAGAAGGAATGGATATTCTCCTTTTCAAACCACACCTCCACACCGATTTCCTTCAAATGCCTGACCGCAGAGAGCAGGTCAACCGTGTTCCTCGCAAACCGTGATATGCTCTTGGTAAGCACAATGTTAATTTTCCCCGCCTCGCAGTCCGCAATGAGACGGTTGAATTCCCTGCGCTTTGCCGTCCCGGTTCCGCTGATCCCGAAATCTGCGTACACCCCGGCAAAATCCCACGCGGGATTTGCCTGTATCAGATCGCTGTAATAGCTTACCTGTGCGGAAAGGGAATGGGCAAGGCGGTCCGTCTCCATGGAAACGCGGGCATAAGCCGCCACCTTCCGCCGTTGTTTGAAAACCGGGATTTTCGGCTCTATTTTGCTGACTTTAGCCATTTTCATCACTTCCTTCCGGACAGTTTCCCTCTGTATTTACACCGCTGCAGCGGACAGGTAGGTTAAAATCAAACAGCCCACAGAACAAACTATGTCCTGCAGGCTGTCCATTATAACTTGCAAAATCCCACACTATTTTTACAAAGTCAACACCCCCGCTGCAAGCAACGGGGCATCCAATTTAAAGCGCTGCAAAGCAGCGGGGTATGTAACCCTCGCGGCATTCGCCAAATGTCTGCTCTGCAGCCGCTTGGCTCATTGCTCGCGGGAATCAAAGAGGAATCGGAGCATCCTATGATTGAAATATCAAGTGAAAACCTTAATATTCTGTCATTTTTACGGGGTTTTGCCGCCGGGTGCGCATCATCCGCATCTGTGTCCCCTGGCATATCTCATATTCTCCCTAACATAAAAAAGGACATGCAAAGCAACCCCCATAATCCCCTAAGCTGATAGTGTCTGTGTACATCCTGCTGAAATATCCGGGAGAACTGAAAAGACGATTGCGGATTATGTTCCGGATATGTTGACGGGAAACCAGAACGAGGTAGTGCCAAGAGAGGACTATGATGCAGGTCTGCACTATGCAGGAACGAGAAGAGTTCCTATGTGTTGGCAATTTTGGCATACATACCGTATTGAAGATTTGGTAAGCAATATTTTAAAGGCAAATCAGATTTTTAACAAAGAATGGCAGAAAAAAGCCGGTGCTTCCATTACAGCCTGCTCTTCGTGATTATATGATTACAGTAGGGAAGAATACGCGCTGCATATTGGAAAATTTAACCTTAAAGCAGATACAGTCTATGGCACCGGAAGAATGGGGAATGAGAATATTGGAAGAAGGCGGCGTGACTACAGATTTTCGTTCTGTATGGCTACTGGTATTTGGTTCTTGCCAGCCATGCCTTGAGATGTTATATTATATTAGAATGTAACATTCTTTTTTATACGATAGGAAATAAAATTTCCTATCGTATAAAAAAGACGGTGACGCATACTCGCGCGTGAGGAAAAAGCTGCCTGGCGGCAACCGCGCTCGACGCGGCGTGTGCGCACACCGCACGCATTCTTGAACTTTTGAAAGGAGTTATTTATGCTGACAAAAGAAGAACTGCCGGAATGTCCGGTAGCGACCACCGTACAACTTATTGGGAGTAAATGGAAAATACTGATTTTGCGTAACCTTTTACAGCGTCCGTGGCGTTTTAATGAATTGAAAAAATCCTTGGAGGGTATCAGCCAAAAAGTATTGACGGACAGTCTGCGCTCTATGGAAGCAGACGGAATTATTACCCGCACCGTCTATCCGGAAGTACCGCCCCGCGTGGAATATGCCCTGAATGATTTAGGACAATCCATGCGCCCTATTATTACGGCCATGGAAGAATGGGGGACAAATTATAAAAAGCAATTCTCCTGAAATAATAACGGGATAATGCCGGCATATAAAAATTTTAACCAATGGCCGCCTGCTGGAGCGCCAAAAGCGCCAGCCAGGCATTGAATTCGTTCAAAATTTCACTATAAGGCACCGCCCAGCAAACCCCATAGTTATCCCCCCCGGAAATACTGCCTACCCAGATTCCCTCGGCGCTGTATACCGCCCCGCCGCTGGAACCATGACTGACTTCGGAGAAAAACTGCATCACATTCTGCACCGGATTATTCGGATACACCACACTGTACTGATCCAATATTCCCGCATAAACATTTCCGTTCGGGGCCGCCGCACTGGACACGGCAAACAGCATATCGCCTGTCGTCTTGCCAAGCGCACCGGCATCAGCCCCCGCCGCAGGCGAAATCACCGCCAGCGTCCCCGGTAAAAGCCCGGCTTTGTTTACCAGTAAAAATCCCACGTCTTTTGCCGGATTCCGGTAAGCAATGTCAGCGGCATGCCGGGTTCCATCCGCAAACTCCACCAACGTATGGGCCCTTTTCACACAATGGGCCGCCGTCGCAATATATACAAAATTCTCGTCCATCGCCATGATAACGCCGCTTCCCATACTCTCATAAACAAGTCCCAGCGCATCCGCATCACTGTAATTGACTACCCGCACATTATGCCCATACGTAACCGGGGCAATGGCCTGTGCCGTTTCCTGCCAGAACCCGGCGGCATCCGTCACCTGCCGGGCAAACGCCGTTTTTGCCAAAACCGCTGCTTTCGTTCCGTAAGCAGGCGCCGCATACTCTGCTTCCGTCCTATCCTGCCGCACGGCCCAATCCTCTTTTGACGCCGCCCAAACGGTCAGCGAAGCCGCCGGCTGTCCCAAAAGCAGACAAATACACAACAATGCCAAAATTCCTTTTTTCATTCCCTTTTCCTTCCTGTTACAATCATCCAACCCCGATTGGAGCGCTGTTTTTTATTATAGGAAACGAATTTAGCCGTTTCCGTTTGCTATAGTATATCCCACTCTCCCCCATAAAGCAAGCCCCCCAAAGAACTGACACGGAAAGGGCCTGCCTCCCGCCTTAAGCTGCTGCCATTGGGGCTGCACTGTTACGCCGCAAAATGGATTTCCGTGAAAATAGCTTGTCTATCCTTCAACCGCTGGGTATAATGAAACTTGGATAACGATTATAAAAAGTAAAAGAGGTTCTCACAAATGGGCAAGACTCAAAAACGCAGGCATATCCTGCAGTTATGCATCCTGTTTCTTTTTTTGGCATCCCTGTTTTTTCTCTATTTCCTTCCCACAAGGCAGGAACTATCCGCTGAAATGTACTTCAGGGACGCGGATGCCGGGATTTTATCCCAGCTTTTTTGGGGGGAGGGCAAAGAACTGTCCGCCCAAAACTGCGTGGACGGAATCCGCACCGGTAACGCGGTCACCTTTTCGCTGCCGATCACCCCGTCACAGTTTGGCACGGTGCGCATAGCCCCTTCCAACACAGACGCTCCCTACCGCATTTTCCACATTGCCTTCCTTCTGAACGGGGAACGCTTCCTGCAGTTTACACCGGAGGAAATCGCGGCCGTTTTCCTTCCGGTCAATGCGACCCTTGCCCTTGACGGGGAGGACGTGGCTGTCACGCCCCAAAATACCGACAGCGGCCTTTATATAGACAACCCGGTTCTCACGGCCACAGCCATGCAGGCGGCGGACGCCCTGCATACCAGGCAGATCCGGGAACGCTTTTTTATCGCATTCTGCCTGGCGGCGGCGCTTTTGCTTGCCGTCTCTTTTTCCGGACAGCTTGCCCGGTATTTTCGCTCCCTTTTTGCCCGCGACGAAAACGGGCGGCTTGACTGGCTGACCCTGCTTTCCACTGCGGTGATGGCCGGGGCCCTCCTCGTCGTAGCCGTAATCGGCCTTTTATCCGACCTTGGGCTTCATCCGGACGAATGGGACGTCAAAGCCTGTCTGGACTACGGCATGACACATTTTTTCCCTCCCGACATGCGGGATCCGGCCGTGAGCGGCACCTACAGCGGTTACGGCTACACCAAGCTGGAAAATTATACCTGGTACTTTTTCCTTGCCGGTAAAGTCGCCTGGTTTTTCCAAAAAATGCTGTATTCCCTACCCTACTACCGCATTCCCAATATCCTCTTATTTGCGGCCTGCGCCCTGCTTGTGGCGCGCAGTGTGCGAAAGCAAAAATGGCTTACCGTAGCGTTCTGCATCTGTGTGCAGGCATGGTACATTTTTTCTTACACCACTGCGGACGCCCTTGATTTCTTCTGGTCCCTGCTTGCCGTTTATTTGCTCTCCGATCCCCAAAGTCTGCTCTACAAAACGGTTGACCGGCCGAAAATAACCCGCCGCAGCATCCCCTCTTTTTGTCTGCTCGGCATCCTGTACGGCATGATTTTCCTGGGAAAGCCCAACTATTATTCCCTGCTCGCCCTCACCTTCTTTGTGCTTCTCTTCCGGCTTCTTGGCACAAAGGACCCAAAAAAACAAAAGCTGCAGTTGCGCAATTACTGTGTCATATTAGCGGTTTTTGCGGTGACATTCGCTTTCCGCGCAAGTTTCGATGTGATTCATTACGGCTTTGATAAAGCGTCCGTCAAGGAAACGATGGAAATCCAGTACTGTTCCCCGGATAAAAACCCGCTCACACCGGTGGAGGAACAGGGCGTCTCCTGGCACATGATGTCCAAGGGAGCCTCCTTAAAGGACTTTTTTGCGGAAAACCCGGAATGGTTTGCCATGAGTTACAAGAGTTTCTGCGGCATCACCCAGCTTACCCATTCCGACACCTGGTACTATATTCTGATGGGCTTGTTATACGCCGCAATTTTTGCCTGCATCGGCATAGAAACTTTCCGCCAAAAAAAGCCGTGGGGAAGGGCTGTCTTCATAACCGGCACACTGTTGATGGCGGGCGGCGTGATCGCTTCCGTCCTCAACTCCTATATCATCGATTCCCAGGCGCAGGGGCGCTATCTGCTTCCGCTCATCCTTATCGCAGGATACCTGGCAAGCCGCACACCCGCCCTATTTGAAAAACGCCTGTTCCGGGCGCTGCTCATGACCGCCGCTTTTCTCTCCGTCGCCTTTTTCGGATGCAGGGGCGTCCCCATGTTCCTTTGACACAGCGGTTTTGGCCGTTCCAAACCATAACCTATCAGGAGGTATTCATGATCGATCCAAACACCATACATATCAACTATATCAAAAAGGAAGTGCAAACCGGAAGCTACTGCGGCATGCGTTACCGGTTCGCCAGGGGAAAAAACAAAGACGGTGACTGTATGGATGTCACCGTCTGGCCGGAACCCTTTTGCTTTTTCAAAACCCCGGACGACCAAAAACAAACCCGCCAGTTTCCCCTCACCCTCCAGGGACGGGAGGATGCGGCGGCGTGGCTAAACGACATGTCGTCCCGGTTTTTGAAATAGCAGGCAGGAACGGCTGCCGCCAAGTTCCTCCTGTCCTGCCGGTAACGCACAGGCCGCCCTCCGTCACATACGTTCCGGAGCCGAAAACCCTAACAGGTCGATACAAGTCTCCAATACATCCCGGGTCAGCAAAAGAAGGGCAATCCACCCCGCCTTCTTTGCCGGATCCTCCTCCGAGATGATCTTTGTCTCATGGTAAAACTTATTAAACGCATTGGCAAGATCGTAAATATAAGCGCATACCTTATGGGGAGCGGTTTCCTCATAAGCCCCTTCCAGCATTGCGTTGAAGCCGCAAAGCTGCATCATCAGGTCTTTTTCCAACGCATTGGACGCATCCTGCAGGGCAAGCCCTTCCAGGGAGCCGCCCTGCTCCTGATAACGGGTCAGGATAGACTTGATGCGGACAATGGTATACAGGATATAAGGGCCGGTATCCCCCTCGAAAGAGGTAAAACGCTCCATATCAAAAATATAATCTTTACTCGCCTGGTTGGACAAATCGCCGTACTTGATCGCCGCAAGCCCGATCACCTTCGCGGTCTCTCTGGCTTCCTCCTCCGAAACATCCTGACGGCTCTCCACAATTTTGCGGTACATCTCCTCATTGATGTCACGGATCAGGTATTCCAGACGCATCACGCCGCCCTCCCGGGTCTTAAAGGGCTTTCCGTCCTTTCCGTTCATTGTCCCAAAGCCGATATGTTTTAATTTCGTTTCCTCCGAAACCAAGCCGGACTTCTTCGCCACACGGAATACCTGTAAAAAGTGCATTTCCTGTCGTTTATCCGTCAAATAAATCAGGGAATCCGCGTGCAGCGTCTCCATCCGCTCCTGAATCGTAGCCAGATCCGTGGTGGCATACAAAGCCGCGCCGTCCGATTTCAAAATGATGCAGGGGGGGATTTCCTTGGCATCCGTCTCTTCCCTGACGTCCACTACCAGCGCGCCCTCGCTCTCATAGGCAAGCCCCTGCTTTTGCAGGCGTTCCACCAGCCCGGCGATATACGGCTCCACATCGGACTCCCCTTTCCAAAGGTCAAAAAACACCTGCAGATCCTCATAATTTCTCTTTAAATCCGGCAGCGATACCCGCATAATCTGCTTCCACAGCGCCCGGTAACCCGGCGCCCCCTTCTGAATCCTGACCGTGGCTTCCAACGCTTCCTGCTTGTAAGCGGCATCCTCCTTGGATTTCGCGCTGGCCACCGGATAAATCTCCTCCAGTTCGGCCATGGTAAACGGCGCTTTCTCCGGATACTCCCCCCGATAGTTATCGTCAAAATACACTAGGCCGGGCGTACGCCTCTTGAGTTCCGTGATAATCAGCCCCATCTGCAGGCCCCAGTCGCCCAGGTGTACATCCGCTACCACCCTGTGTCCCCGGTAACGGCAAATCCGTTTGATACTCTCACCGATAATGGCGGAGCGCAGATGCCCTATGTGCAACGGCTTGGCCACATTGGGCCCGCCGTAATCAATCACGATGGTTTCCGGCTTTCGGGGCGGCTCCACCCCGAATTTTTCCGCCCGTGCCATCCTTTCCAGATACGCTTTCACAAAGCCGGCTTTGAGCTTCAAATTTAGAAATCCCGGCGCCACAGCGCTGACTTCACAAAACGCCCCGCTTTCTGACAGCTTTCCCGCCACCTCATTGGCAATGGCAATCGGCGCCTTATGATACTTTTTTGCCCCCGCCATCGCGCCGTTACAC